>DYRX01000486.1 GCA_020718525.1 Victivallis vadensis | reverse complement strand
ATCGGTATCGGGATCGAATATTATTCCCATGCATCGATTCCGATAGCGACCCCGATTGAAGCAAATCCGACACATGCATTTTCCATATGATTATAATTTTCCCCATACGGGTAAGGAAGTCTGAAGTTGCTACGACATAGATTCCGCGCAGACCGCCGTATACTGCATCTATCCTTGTCTCAGGCGGTCCGGTGCTCTCGCCAAATTGGAAAACTTTTTGCTCTACAGCTCCTTAGACTCAATCAGATTCATGCGTTTCAGCGAATCGATGTAGAAGCCAGACTGCCCGTTGAAAATGGTTGGTCAGGTGGAGAAGCGCGGGTCTTGCGGACGGACTTATCGTCATCTCGCCCTTCAAGTATGATTTCCTAATCTCCTCCATGAAATCTCCGTTGTCGGAAGTTATTTTCAAGAGAATTTCATTGTCGCAGGGATCTTTTGAGAAGGCGGTGTCGACCGCAAGTTCCAGAATGAAATGAAGTCCCTCTGTCATGCTTATGCAAAGGCCTTTCAGCTCATGCGCCTGGCTGCAGACTTTCATCTGGGCTGTCAATTCATGGACGCACGTTGCCAGTTCGAGAAGAGTACGGTGCTTGTTCTGCATCTGGATCAGCCGTTCCGCGCTCTTTATTTCCATGTCCTGGTTGAGCAGTTCGGTAAGAAAGGCGTTAACTTCCACGCCAAGCGCCATCGACGCCTTGTGTATCCCGTCAATTTCGGTGATGATTCTGTCGGCGGGCAAATCCTCCTCGCTCCTGCCGGTCCCGAAAGTCTTATCCTGGGCCGGCGTCAAGGAGCGCACCCCCTTCAACTTGTATAGAGCCTCTTCCTTTCGGACGACATCGAGGTAACGGGGCAGATGCTTAAGGATGCGCCCGCTCTCCATCGAGGCTAGCTCCATCGCACTCTCGGGATTGGCGAGTGCCTGGTCATGGAGATATCTGAAGCTTGACATCCGTTCTTCGAAGTTGACGGGCGAGAGCCTAGCGACTAGAATCCTGAGCCATTTTCCTGCCATGATCGAGATAAACGTGGCAAGAAGCTTGGTAGCGAGGAACATGACCGCGATTTTTCCCACATCTGACACTCCGGTAAGCGCCAATGCACTGATCAGGAAGGACTGGCCTTGATATGGTTTGGCCAGCAGCAGCGAGAAGAGGAACAGGCCCGATGCTGTGTCGGTTATGCATTTGAACCATATCAGTTGTCTTGATGTCCCGTTGAGGTTCCAAGAAATAACAGCCGAAGCCCCTGCTGAGCCGAGACTTGTTCCGCAGGCCATGGCAACGCACTGGGGAAGCGTCAGTATCCCTGAATTCAAAAGCGGAATGCAGAGGATTGTAACAGTCGAGGACGATTGCGTGATGGTTCGGAGAACAATTCCAAGCAGGAAGAGATAAGAGAGTGAATTGCCCGCAAAGACCATCAGGCTCTGCACACTTGCCATTCCTGCAAGATCCAGCGCCGTCGACTTTATAAGATCAAATCCAAAGAGAAGCAACCCAAGCCCCATACAGGCCTTCAGCATGGCATCATATCTGCGGTTCTTGTCCAGGCTATATAGGATGCCGGAGACAGCGAGGAAATACAGTACGAAAAGCTTTATGTTTGCGGTGGCTAGGAAAACGAGCAGAAATGTACCCACATCCGCCCATGCAAGGATGAACATGGCCTTTTCCAGCGGAATCATTCCGCTCACCACGAACCCTACCAGCAGGAAGCCCGTGCTCGTGCCGGATTGCGACACGGCTCCGCTAAGCATCCCCCATGCCGCAGCCATGACGGGATTTTTTGTCCAGCGTGCGAACA
>DYRX01000013.1 GCA_020718525.1 Victivallis vadensis | reverse complement strand
ATCAGGAAGTCTGAATTTTGAAGAAACTGCGGCACCCGAATTCGGTCACTGAATATTTAGTCGCTGAAATTATGGTGGTCAGCTAATATTTGCCGTGCGGATATATTTGAGGAGCTCTTCGAGATCGGCAGGTGTGTCAACTCCTATGCTGGGCTCGTCAGTAATCACAACACGGATTTTAATTCCGTTCTCCAGGGCTCTCAGCTGTTCAAGCTTTTCGCATTTTTCCAGGCTGGACTCCGGCAATGAGACGAATTTGTCAAGGGACTTCATTTTGAATGCGTAAATCCCCCAGTGGCGAAGCATGGCCGGCGAAACTCCTCCTTCCCTCAAAAAAGGAATGGGCGAACGGCTGAAGTATAGCGCATTTGAATCCTTATCTAGAACAAGCTTTACGACATTTGGATTCGAGGCAATTGCCTCTCTAGGGCAGGGGACTGCGACAGTCGCCATTTCAAGCGACGGAACGGATTTCATCAAGTCATTGAGCTTTGATATGATTCCGCTTGGAATGAGCGGCTCATCGCCCTGGACGTTTATTACGACTTCAGCGTCAGGTAGAAACTTTTTCGCAGCTTCGAAAACTCTGTCGGTTCCGGAAGGGTGGGAGGGAGAAGTCATCACGGCATTGCCACCAAAGGTCTTGACTGCGTCCAAGATGCGGGAGTCGTCGGTAGCGACGCAAACTTGGTCAACGGAGGATGCGGCAGTTCTCTCATAAACCCATTGAACCATTGGCTTGCCACAGATTTCGGCAAGCGCCTTGCCAGGGAATCTTGTGCTGGCATATCTAGCCGGTATGACTGCTAAAGATGACATCATTGCGGTTCCATTGGTAGATGCACATAAAAATTCAGAATATGCGCCGGGGTCAGCATTGCAATCGTGACGATAAATTTAACCCGGCTACGACGGGAGCTTCCAAGACTCGTTATCGTTGTCGTAATCGCTATCGTAATCGGGTTTGCAAATTTATCGCTTACCGCTCCGCTGATAGCGATAGCGACTATGATTACGAGAATTATAAAAAATACAAATTCCTATACGATTCAATTACCCAAAACGACACCGATATCAATAGCGGTTCCGATCCTCGACAATGATTAAGTCTTGAGATCTGGCCAAGACAAAGCCCGTGGTGAGCCTTGATGGATTTACTTGCGTCCAGCTCTTCCGCGCAGTCTGCCGCGCTTGAGGAAGCCGTCGTAGTTGCGCATGAGAAGATGGGACTCCATCTGGCTGAGAGTGTCAAGCATTACGCCAACTATGATCAGAAGACTTGTTCCCCCGAAAAATGATGCGACCATCATGTTGATGCTGAGACCATTGTAGAGGAGCATTGGGAAAAGAGCTAGTCCGGTAAGGAAAATCGCACCAGCCAAGGTGACGCGAGTCATAGTGCTGTCAAGAAACTCGGCAGTCGGCTTGCCCGGTCTGATTCCAGGCACATACGCACCCTCTTTTTTAAGATTTTCCGCAATCTGAACCGGGTTGAACTGATTTGCAACCCAAAAATATGAAAAGAGGACAACAAGCAGACCGTAGGTAAAGAGATAGCCGTTTGAGCCATATACGAAATATCTTGACAGATCTCTGAGGAAATTGGCGACAGGCGCCGCACCTTCAGGGAGCATGTTTGGAATCCACTGAAGAAGCATAGGAGGGAACATCAGTATTGCACTCGCGAAGATGATCGGCATTACGCCGGAAAAATTGACGCGGAGGGGCATATATGTACTGCCACCCTTCATTTTGTTGCCCACGATGCGCTTCGCCATCTGAATCGGGATGCGCCTCTGACCTTGAGTCAAGGCAATAGTAGCCGCCGTCACAGCCACAAATATGAAAATGAGGATAAGAGCCTGAACTGGATTGAAGCGCTGTCCGCTGAAAGTCGAGCCAGCCGCCGCCATGTCATAAAGGCTGTAAAATGCCTGAGGCATTCTTGCAACAATACCGACTGTGATGATTATTGAAGCTCCATTTCCGATTCCGTATTGGGTAATCTGCTCTCCAAGCCACATCATGAGCATTGTGCCGCAAGTGAGCATTATTACTGTCATGAAAATGAACGATGGTCCGGAATGCAGGACAAGAGGGCGATCTGGAGCAGGAAGTCCCAAATTCTGCGGATTTATCATCGCCGAAGCGGCCATTGCTCCTTGGACAATACAAATGATGACAGTGAGATATCTGGTATATTGCGTGATCTTCTGCTTGCCGACATCGCCCTCTCTCGCCATTTTTTCGAGTGAAGGAATGACTGGAACTAGCAATTGCATTATAATAGAGGCGGAGATGTAGGGCATAATGCCGAGAGTCGCGACGGCGAACTCCTGGAGAGCACCTCCGCTGAAGAGATCGAACATCCCCATGAACATCCCGCTGGCGCTCATCTGATTGTATTTGTCAAAATAAATCTTCAGAGCTTGAGGATCAACTCCGGGGCACGGAATGTTTGCCGCGAGGCGGCAAAGCGCAACAATGCCCAGCATCACAAAAATCTTTGTGCGCAATTCCTTGACTTTAAATGCGTTTGAGAATGCCGAAAACATGCTTGATCCCGTGTTTGCCTTGTTTTAATAGCGCTCAGACCAGTTCGCAGACTCCGCCGGCAGATTCGATCTTGGATTTTGCCGACGCGGAAAACTTGTTTGCCTTTATCGTAAGTGCCTTCGTAAGTTCGCCAGAACCAAGAACTTTCAAGCCTTCATGCTTGTCGCCCAGAAGCTTTTTCCCGCGCAATGTAGACTCGTCAACAATATCTCCTGCGGAAAAATTATTTTCAATATTCGAAAGATTTACGATGTTGTAGAGCTTGTGATCCATGCTCTTGAAGCCCCTTTTGGGGAGACGGCGGAAAAGCGGAATCTGACCGCCTTCAAAAAATGGTCGCATATTTGCTCCGGCACGCGCCTTCTGCCCCTTGTGCCCGCGTCCCGCGGTGCCGCCCTGTCCAGACGCATCGCCACGTCCAATTATTTTGCGCTTTTTCCTGGCGCCTGGAGTATTCCGCAACTCATGCAGTTTCATTGTTCTTTGCAACCTTTTTTTCTATTCCGCGTTTCTCAAATATTTCCTTTTTCGACTTGAGCATGTCAATCGCCTTCATTGTGGCCTTAGTGACATTGAAAGGATTGCTGGATCCGAGGGATTTTGCGAGAACATCGCTTACGCCGCCCAGCTCAAGAATAGATCTGACCGCGCCGCCAGCAATAAGTCCCGTTCCTTTGGATGCAGGCTTCAGAAGAACTTTTCCAGCTCTGTACTTGGCTTCGACTTCGAAGGGGATTGTCGTCCCGTTGAGGGGAATTCTGATCTGACTTTTTCTCGCGCTTTCACCACCCTTGCGGATTGCGTCGGACACTTCGTTTGCCTTGCCAAAGCCGATTCCGACCGAGCCTCTCCTGTCGCCGACTACGATGAGGGCGCTGAAACTGAAATTCCGCCCGCCTTTGACCACTTTGGAACAGCGATTGACGCTTATCACGCGCTCCTCCATGGAGCCGCCGTCAGACGAACTGACATGAAAATCTTCAGACATATTGACCTCTGTTTAGAATTGTAATCCGGCTTTTCTTGCGGCATCGGCAAAACATTTGACCCTGCCGTGATATCTGAAGCCGCCGCGATCAAACACGACGAGCGATATTCCTGACGCCAAAGCTTTCTTGCCGGCAATTTCACCCAAAGCCGCCGCCTGCTCCATCCCCTTCATGCGACCTTCCGGAAAATCCTTGTCAAGCGTGGACGCGGACACAATTGTGCGGCCATTCTCATCGTCAATGAGCTGAGCGAAGCCATTTGTGATGCTGAACGATATCGAGAGACGGGGGCGCGCCACGGTCCCTGAAATCTTCTTCCTGAGCCTGTTGTGACGCCTCGTTCTCTTTTCTTTCTTAGTCTTGCAATCTGCCATTTTATCCCTCAGTGGTTATGCTACCGTCTTGCCTTCCTTCATCACAATATGCTCGCCGAGATACCTGATGCCTTTGCCCTTGTAGGGTTCCGGCTTCTTGAATTTCCTTATAGTCGCGGCGACCTCGCCAACCAATTGCTTGTCAATGCCTTCAATTGATACCTTGAGACCGTCGGCCACGCTAAGTTTTATGCCGTCTGGAACCTTGTAGTTGATCGGATGCGAAAGCCCAGCGGCTATGTTCAGAATGTTCCCGTTCAACTGGAACTTGTAGCCGACGCCGACAATTTCAAGATCTTTTTTAAAGCCCTTGGATACGCCGTCAACCATTCCCTGAATGAGGCTTCTTGAAAGCCCATGCATCATCTTTCCCTTGCGGGTCGTATCAGAGAAGACAAGAACTGCACCGCCTTCCACCTTCAGTGAAACTGGCTCAGGCATCTCCCTTGACAGCTTGCCCTTCGGACCTTCAACGCTAATTAGGCGACCGCTCACATCGGCCTTGACCTTTTCTGGCAGTTTTACAGGTATTTTTCCCAGCCTAGACATGTTATTGTTTCCTTAATTTACCAGACGTAACAAAGTATTTCACCGCCGAGATTGCTCATGGCGGCTTTTCTTCCGCTCACAATCCCGCCGTTGGTGGAGAGTATGACGGTTCCCAATCCATTTCTGACTTTCGGTATCTCAGATGCGCCACAGTAAATGCGGCAGGAAGGCTTGCTGATTCTCTTCAGCCCTTCGATAACCGGCATTTTCTTGTGATATTTCAGGATGACCGTAAGCGTCTTGCCAGACTCGGTCTCAGCTTCTCTGAAATCAGTCACATATCCCTCCTCCTTGAGGAGTCCCGCGATCGCCAACTTCATCTTCGACGATGGCATTGCAACTTCCGGCAGAGACGCCATGCTGGCATTTCTGAGCCTGGTCAGCATGTCGGATATCCCGTCTTGAAAACTCATAAGCAAAATCCCCTTTAAGATTTGTTACCAGCTTGCCTTGACCACACCAGGAATCTGCCCTGAAGTCGCCAACTCCCTGAAACATATGCGGCAAAGCTTGAACTTGTTCATGAAAGCCCGTCTTCTGCCGCAACGCTCGCAACGATTGTATGCGCGCACCTTGAACTTGGGCTTCCGCTTGCACTTGACCATCTGACTCATCTTAGCCATCGTATCATAACTCCCGGTTGACTTTGTGTTAATTCGTCGCGAAAGGCATTCCCATCCTCTGGAGAAGCTCAAACGCCTCGTCATCCGTCGCGGCGGAGGTGACTATCGTTATGTTCAGTCCGATCGGATGCTTGAGCTTGTCGAGATCTATTTCAGTGAAAATCGAAATATCCTTGATACCGAGATTGTAGTTGCCTGCCTTGTCGAAGGCCTTCTTGGAAATGCCTCTGAAGTCTCTGACACGAGGCAGATAGTTGTGCACAAGGCGATCAATGAAATCGTACATTTTCGAGCCGCGCAGGGTGACCCTCACTCCGACCGCCATCCCTTTTCTGAGCTTGAAATTCGAGATGTTCTTGCCGGATTTGGTCACGACAGGGGTCTGACCGCTTATAGCTGAAAGATGCTCCTGGGCCTCCTTCATCGTGTCCTTCTCGAATTTGGTGCCGATTCCCGAATTGATCACTACCTTCTGAATCTTCGGCACCTGCATCACGTTTCCGTATCCGCGGGAATTCTTCATGGCCGGAACCACATTCTCGCGATAAAATTTCTTCATGTCAGGCATCTTTGTCGCTTCCCATTATTTTTTTTCGTTTTTCTTGTTCAACGCAAGGTTCGAGACATGAACCGAAATCGCCCTCTCGACAAGACCGCCCTTGGGGTTTGCCTGGCTTTTCTTGACGGTTCTTCTGCCTTTTTCCTCCTGCTTCTGAGGCGAGAGCGAAGGGATCTCTATGACTGCTCTGTCTTTGGGGATCATCGTAACAAGGGTTCCCTCTTCTCCCCTCCACTTGCCGCTCAGGACATAAACGCCATCGCCTTTTTTAAGCTTTGCCGACATCATATCACCTCCGGCGCTAGCGAAATAATTTTCATATACTGCTTGTCCCTGAGCTCTCTGGCGACAGGACCGAATATGCGCGTGCCGCGCGGGTTCTTCTGATCGTCAATTATCACTGCGGCATTCTTGTCGAAAGAGAGAAGCGATCCATCTTCGCGGCGAATCTTGGCTCTGGTGCGGACGACCACGGCCTTCACGACCTCGCCCTTCTTCACCGTGCCGCCGGGAATTGCCTCCTTTACCGACGCTGTCACTATGTCGCCTATCCGCGCATAGCGTTTCTTCTGCCCCAGTACGGTTATGGCCATCAGGCTTTTCGCACCTGAATTGTCGGCCACATCAAGTCTCGACTGCATCTGAATCATAGTTTACGCTTCCACTTCCACTTTGACTTGATCTATGTTCTTGCTGACGACCTCGACTAGACGCCAGCGCTTGGTTTTGCTCAAAGGCCTAGTCTCCATGATGCGGACGACATCGCCCACCTGTGCCTCTTTGTTCTCGTCGTGCGCGGTGAACTTGTCACGCATCTTCACGACTTTGCGGTAGACCGGATGGGGAGCCTTTCTGCTCACCTGCACCACAATGGTCTTTTCGGCCTTGTTGCTGAGTACCGTGCCGGTCCTCACCTTCCTCTGGCCGCGTTTTTGTTCGACAGCGCTCACATTTTCATTCATAGATCAAATCCGCCTGCTTTATTATACTGCTTTGTTTTTCGTTTCTCTGCTCTTCCATTCCGTCTTGATTCTCGCATTGTCCCTGCGGATCTGCCTCACTCTGGCGCTGTTCTGCAGATGCCCTGTCCTGCGCTGAACACCAAGATTGAAACGCTCCTTGAGAAGCTGCTGCTCAAGATTCTCAAGCTCCGCATCCGTCATCTGTTTTATTTCGCTCATCTTCATTTTGCTATGATTCTCCTTGGAAATGAACAATCAGACAATGCCACGCTTGATAAGCTTGCATCTGATCGTGAGTTTGCCTGCCGCAAGACTGAGCGCCTCCTTTGCGATGGACTCGGAACATCCGCTGACCTCGAAAAGCACCCTTCCCGGCTTCACCACCGCCACCCAGCCCTCGACGTTTCCTTTGCCTTTTCCCATACGGGTCTCCAAAGGCTTCTTCGTATATGGCTTGTCTGGAAACACCCTTATCCAGACCTTCCCGCGCCTGTTCATGTGGCGGGTCATGGCGACACGAGCCGCCTCGATCTGGTTGTTAGGCAGCCAGTCCCTGTCAAGAGCCTGGAGGCCGTAGTCCCCGAAATCAAGCTTATTGCACTTCCTGGCAAGACCCGCGCGACTACCGCGCTGGGACTTCCTGTACTTTACCCTTTTTGGCATTAATGGCATAATTCATACCTTCCTGAACTTCTTTATGGCATATCCAAACTTTGACACCGATTTTTCCTGCGACAGTGCGCCCTTCCGCGAAACCATAGTCAATGATCGCCTTGAGCGTATGCAGAGGAACCTTGCCCTCCTTGTATCCTTCGGAACGGGCCAGCTCGGCTCCGCCAAGCCTTCCCGCCAGATGAACCTTGATGCCTTCAACTCCCATTGACATTGCAGTCTGTATCGCCTTCTTCATCGCCCTTCTGAACCCTATCCTGCGCTCAAGCTGGAATGCGATGCTCTCGGCGACTAGCTGGGCATTGGTCTCGGCCTGCTTGATATCCTTGACATCGACAAGGATGTCCTTGGACTGAACCAGCTTGGAGATTTCCCCCTTGATTTTTTCGAGGTCGGCTCCCTTGTGTCCGACAAGCACGCCAGGCCTTGCCGTATATATTGTGACTCTTATGCGGTTGGCGGATCTCTCAATCAGTATTTTGGATATGGCCGCGCTGGAACCATAGTTCTTCTTGATGTGCTCGCGAATGCGGATGTCCTCGTTGAGCCAGTTTCCAAAAACCGACTTTCTCGCGAACCATCTCGAGTCCCAGTTCTTGTTTACTGTGACCCTGAATCCTATCGGATTTACTTTTTGCCCCACTTGCCTATCCTTTCCTGATGTGTTTTATTCGGAGAGAACAATTCTCAAATGACTGGTTCTTTTGCGAATCCTTCCGGCGGAACCTCTCGCCTTCGGCCTAAATCTTCTTATTATTGGTCCGCCCATCACCTCGGCAGATTTCACAATAAGCGAAGCCGCTGAAATGCTGTGGTTGTTTTCCGCGTTTGCGATGGCGGAACTGAGAGCCCTTGCAAGAAGCTCGGCGCCTTTTCTAGGCATTAGGCGGAGCATGGCAAGAGCCGAGACCGCGTCCTTTTCGCGGATCAGGATGGCTATATCGTTCACCTTTGATGGAGATATCCTTACATTTCTTACCAGCGCTTGCACTTCCATAATCTATCTGACCATTCCTATTTTTATGTTCATTCCAGGCACAATATCCTTCATCTCGCCCTCCAAAAGCATGGCGGCCGAGGAAAACGCCCTCACCGAGACCAGCTTCATGACGACCCTGTTTCCTCCATCCGACGTGCATACAAGCCCGCACTTCATTCCATGCGCATAGCCTGCATCCAGGACGGCAATCTGCAGAGCGTCATCCAGCAACTTGACCCTGCACACGCTCGGCATGCCCCTCGGAGAATGCGTCCTTGACAGCTCGTCCAGCCTTCCTAAATCGGAGACCAGCTCGTCCATCCGACACTTCAGCCTGACCTTGTCGAGCTCCTCAAGTTTGTCTTTCTTGAGAATCTCTCCGACAAATGAGTCAAGCGCAAGCGCCTTGGATTTCAGGGAGGAGCCGAGCGCTTTAGTTTCCTGCTGAGTCCTGACAAGCATCGCGATGCGTTCGTCAGAAACCCCGTCCGGATCCCCGTCAAGTAGCCCAAGAGCGCCAAGCTCGTATCTCAGCAGTCTGTCGCTCATCTCTTCATATTTCAAAAGAACTTCCGAGAATTGGCGCCGCAATAGTGAGAACTCCTGCTTCAACAGCTCGAGTTCATCCAGTCCGCGCTTATGCCCGGCTTCACCCGCTTCAGAGGGCTGAACAGTGTTCCGCGTCTCTCCAGAGAAGACCGAAAAAACAAACAGGGCGCAAAAAATAACCCCATATATGGAAAGTTTCCAATGCAATTTCATAAAAAAATCAAAAAAAATTAGCGATTGTCAAATCAAACAGCAACATTGCGAGCAGAAAAACGGCAAAAAAAAGGCGGAGAAACTGAAACGCCTCACTATGTAAAAAATCCTTTGACCGACTTGCTCAAACGGCAAAGATATATCTTAATCATACCTTGTTCAAGAGCCAATCTCGGAAATATCAACATTTTATTCAAGAGATTTCGTCGGGGATGATTCGAGTGGCGGAGCGTCATGAAAACAGCCTGGCGAGAGACGGCAAAGAATAAATCAGGCCGGCGGACGCGAATATAAGTCTGCTTAAAAGGCGGAAAAGCACCTGATTCCGCCTTCCGTTTGCAATGTGGAAGACCATGAACATCAATGAGTAAGCGATAAGTGCGACTCCGAACGCATTGCAAAATATTTCAGCGGAGAAGAAGAGCGGAACGGAAGAGGCGAGGAGGGGCAGAAAGCCCAGGCTCCACCATCTTTCCGCTCCAAAGACGACCGCTCCTGTGCGGAATCCGTTTCTTGAATCCTCCTCCCGGTGCGAAGCGTCGTGCTGCATTCCAGCCCCAGACATCGCCAGCGCAAAAAACAATGACTCCGCAATCGGCGGCGCCCCCCCGAAACCCGACGCGCTCCAGCCAAGCATAAAATGCAGGCCGCCTCCCAGAAAATTGTGGCAAATCCCCGCGAGACAATTATTTTTTCCTGCGATTGAATAGATATTCCAGTTTATTACGACTGCCAGCAGAAGACTGCAGAAAAGCGCCTTCACCTGCAAGCTTCCAGCACAGAACGCTGGAATTGCGAAACTCGCAAGCAGTGGCAGAGAGACGCGCAGATAAAAATTCAAGCCGGATTCGTCGCCGACTGAGCGACTACGCCCTTGTGCAGATGTGAATCTGTCGTTGACCTGAACAACATGAAGTCCGGCGAGAAGCAGAGAGGGGAGAAGCCAGAATATGTCCTGTAGCCTTGACGGATGGGATGCCAGCCCTGCGACAAATCCGCAGACTGGAATGCCGCACGCAAGCACAATTTCTACAAGTCTCGACGCAGCAATGCTTTCCGACAGATTCTTCATTGACTGATTGGCTCCCAGGATTCGACATCGGCGATCAGCTCGCGGAAAAAACCGGCTCTGACTACGCCACGGATCGCGACAGCGCATCCTTCCGGCGGAATCGAGCTGGCCCTGAAATTCAGCTTCGCGTCGCCTATTCCGGTGGGATTGGACTGGGAACGTGCTTGGACATAAAACCTTGCTACTGCGCTTTCTTCATCCTTCCGGGCTGTCGCATCGCCCCCATCGAAGCGAAGCCCTTTTCTCGTGTACTTGACAATGCCATATTCTGCAAAGCGCTGTCCAGCAATGATTTGACCATTGTTCTGCCTCTGATATGCATGGACTTCCGCAAAGCCGGGAATATCACCGGCATTTTCAGGATACCGAACGGTCTTTCCGCCCTCCCTCAGTAATATGGCTCCAATCACAGCCAGGCAAATCGGGCCCAGGACAGAAAACGCGAGAGCCATCCTCGGGGAATCTCTCCTTGCTCCGCTGTTGAAGCCCCAGACTTCAAACAGGAAAGAGATGGCGAGAATGAGAAGGAATGGCTCGGCAATCAGACGGTACTGCATCATCGGAAAACCAAGGACATGCGCAAAAATGTAGGCAGGGCAGATCAGGGACTCCCAGCCGCACAAATGAATGAAACGCAAAGCGGCGGGCACAAAAAAACGGCGGCGCAGAACCAGGGCGCTTGCCGTCGAAATCAAGAGGACAAGAAAAAATCCCTCGAAGTCCGGAAGCACGAGCAAAATTTCAGGCGGCATGCGCAGAGGCATGAAATACGCCTTTGGAAGATAGAATCTCTTCCAAAAATTTTCAGGGGTCCAGGCAATGATGAGCCTGAAAAAGCCTCTGCCCGGCATCTTCAGGAACTCAATAGGCGACTTCCCCCAGAACTCCCGCATCCCCTCGTTGTAGTAGTCAGTCTCTCCGTAGCCAGCCCTTTTCGGAGAGTAGATGTAGTCCAGCATAGGAGAGAAATCCAGCTTCTCCGCCTTGAAGACGGAGTCGTAAAGATGCCAGCCAGCGACAGTGCAAACAGGAACAAAGCTCCTGTGAATGGAATGGTTTCTTAAAGCCCAAGGCAGGCACATGATGGCTGTCATGAAGAATGGAAGAAGAGCTCTGAAAGCACGCCGTCTCAGAGGCATTGGGAAGTTCTTGTATGAAAAATAGACAATGATAGGGATCAGTGGCGTAACAATCAGAAAGACAGGCTTTATGTGTATCATCAGAGCTGAAGAGAGGCAGAGCGGAGCAAGCCAAAATGCATAATTGCTGCGAAGTCCGCGCAAGGAAAGCAAGATGCAGAGAAAAATCGCTATTGAAATCGTCTCTGAAGCCGCCAGCGAACAGTAAAAAACGGCAGGTCCATAGAACGCCCAGGCGGCCGATGCGCAGAACGCCGTCCTTCTCCCAAAAAACACTTGAGCTATTTCAAAAATCAGGACAATATTGACAAGATCAAAAAGTATATTCAGACACTGCGCCACAAAAGCGGTATTCTCGCTGAATGCCCTGCTGAACGCGAGAATCGCAGGATAAAGCGGCGATCTCGTCGAGCGAGTGAAAAAACTTTCAGACCATGCGCCAAAGACTCCAAACTCGCGGATATTCGACGAAAGCTCAATATAATTTGCCTCATCCATTCCGACAGGATATTCGTAATGCGGCGCGGGCGCTGAAAACCACACGAAATATAGCCTCAGCAAAAAAGCCGCCGCAAGAATCAGCGGCATGCCCCAAACCTGAAGCCCTCCCGAAAAATGTCCAATGCAATCGTTCCTCATTCTAGAACAAAGCCCCAGATCACGGTGGTTATTAGATACTTAGAAAAGAAGCCGCCGCCGTGCGCATCCGTCAAAGCATGCCCAAAAAATCCAGAATCCGTGTAGGAGTCGCTCAGAATCGTCTTCTCCTGTTTTCAAATTGTTACCATGCATGCGATCGTTCACGTAAGCGTTCTCGTGCTACGTGTTTTCGTGCACGTCTCCCTGAACCGCTTTGCCGTGAACGTGGACGATCTCGGCGCAGACAGGAGCTTCGGCAACAATTCCGCCCCCGAATGCGGGCGTCCATCTGCTGAATATCCGTCCGCCATCCTTGACGGACTCACTTCCCAGCACAATACATCGTCAAAAAGCCTTGCGCAAGAACTTCGCAGTCAAGATTCAAGTTCTTTGCAGGCTTCGTCGTTTGTCAACTGGAATTATTCATAAAACGTACAAGTTTAAGAGCCTGACGGCACGGATGATAAATGTCCGCCAATCGAGAACAAGCACCCCAAAATCTGATGGAGATCCAAGTGATGAAGGAACACAGGCTCAGCCTTTCGGATTACAGCAGAGACGTCTTCGCTCTGCCAGGAACTACAATTTTCGAATGCCTCGCCCGGGCTGGAATACTTGTCCGCACGCCCTGCGGCGGTCAAGGCACATGTGGAAAATGCGCAATCATATCATGCGACGGCGCAATTGCTCCATCTGAAGAATGCCTCAAGTTCTTCAGCGACAAGGAGATAGCCGAAGGAATGCGCCTGGCCTGCAAGACAAAACTCAACTCGGACGCAGTAGTAAAGGTGCCCAAGGAGTCGCTCTTCGACAAGGAGCTTCTATATCTCGGATTTGACGACGACGCAAATTTGCCCGCCAAAGATCCGCCTGTGGATATTCTCCAATTCTCCCTTCCGGAGCCGAGCCTGGAAAATCAGCTTACAGATCTTGAAAGCCTCAGAAATAGCCTTGGAGACATCGAGGTCGGGCTCGATATTTTGCGGGAGCTTCCGCTTTTCCTCAGGCAAAACGCCTTCAAGGGCGAGGCGATCGTCTTTCAAAACGAGATTCTTGCGCTCAGAGCTCCCAGCTCCACGCCATCGCTCTACGCCGTCTCGATTGATCTTGGAACAACTTCAGTGGTACTCTCCCTTTTTGACGTAAAGAGCGGCAGGCTTGTGCAAAGCGGCGGCTTTATGAATCCACAGGCGAAGTTTGGCGACGACGTGATCAGCCGCATCTCGGCGCAGAAAGAATCCCGGGAAAATCTGGAAGAAATGCGCAGGTGCGTCGTTGACTCTGCAAATTCACTGATCCAGGATATCTGCAACTCAAAGAAGATATCAAGAGAGGAAATCTATCTGATTTCAGTTGCGGGCAACACAGTAATGGAGCTTTTCCTCTGTGGAATCCCCGCCGGACAGCTTGGAGAAATCCCCTTTGCTCCGCCCTTCAAAAACTCGATCCTGATGGACGCGTCCAAACTCGGCTTCAATCTCAATCCAAACGCGAAAATCCATCTTTTCCCCGTGATCGGCGGCTTCGTGGGAGGAGACATCGTGGCGGGAATCCTCTCGTCTGAACTCCCTTCCCAGCCAGGCAAAGTCCTTTTTGTGGACGTGGGAACAAACGGAGAAATTGTATTCTCCGACAATGGAAAGATGCTCGGTGGCGCCGCGGCGGCAGGTCCCGCCTTCGAAGGAGCAAGGATAGACTGCGGCATGCGCGCCGCGCCCGGCGCAATCGAGAAGATTCTTATTTCAGACGGCGACATCGCATACAATGTGATTAGAAATGTAGAGCCTCTCGGCATATGCGGAACGGCTCTCATAGACATTACGGCAGAACTGCTCAGGCTTGGAGTCCTGGATCAGTATGGGAGACTGCTAGACTCCGAAGAAGCTCCCGCTTCAGTTCCACCTGCAATCAGGCGTAGAATCAGACCAGACTCGTCCGGAAACTCCCTCGAGTTTTTTATTTGCCGTGCTCGCGATGGCAAAGACATTTCGGTCTCCCAGAAAGATTTCAGGGAGCTACAGCTCGCATCAGGAGCAATCAGGGCTTCCATACTGATCATACTGAAGAGCGCCGGGGTCTCCCCGAACAATCTCGACACCGTCCTCCTCGCGGGAGCCTTCGGAAATTTCATACGCAGAAAAAACGCGAAGACGATCGGACTGATTCCCGACATTCCAGATTCGAAAATCCTCTACATCGGAAACGCTTCCGCCGCAGGTGCCGCCGCGCTAGTCATGTCGAAAAGCAAAATGATGGAGGCGGACAAAATTGCAGGTGCCGTCGAGTATGTCGAAGTCTCCCAGGATCCGGACTTCCAGGACGAGTTCGCCTCATCCCTCATTTTTCCGGAAGCAGGTGTTCCATGAATATTTCCCATCTTTTAAAGTTGAAACTGATGCCAATATTCATACTTTCTGCCGCTCTGCATTCGGATTCTTCTGAATACAGCGATTCAGACTTCAAATGGGAACCGATAGGACTCGGCGGCGGCGGAGCGATGTTCTGCCCCGTAATAAGTGGTGCGAACCCGGATCTCATGATGCTCTCAAGCGACATGAGCGACGTATTCATCTCCCGTGACGCCGGAAGAAGCTGGCGCATGATCCATCACAGCCAGCTCCGGGGAAACACCAGATGCAAGCCCGCTTTCCATCCGAAAAATCCTGACATCATTTATGCGGCGGACGGCTGGAGCGGAAGGCTCAAGTTCTCAGAGGACGGTGCCAGAAGCTTCAAGAAGCTCCCAACTCCATTTGGCGGACTATGCGGAGAGATTTTGCCGGATCCGGACACCCCCGAAAGAATCATACTTGGTACTCTTGACAAAGAAGTTTTCATAAGCAACGACAGTGCAGGCACTTGGAGCAAATGCGAAAACGTCAGAGGCGTTCCGCTCTCCTTCCATTTTGACCGTAGCAGTCCGCTAGACAAGCGCAGGTGTTTCGCCGCGACCAAAGAGGGGATTTGGTGCTCGGATGATTCAGGAAAAAGCTGGCGCAAAATAACTGCCGGCCTCCCGCACTCTGAAATTCTCTCTTTTTGCGGAGCGTCAAGTCAGGGAAAAAATAAGCTGAAGCTGTATTGCTCTGTAGCTTCCAGGGACAATGCCGGAAAATACGAGGGAGGCGTATTCAAATCATCAGACTGCGGAGAAACTTGGGAGACATGCATGGGCGGCGGAATCAACATGGATATAACCCAGGCGGATCAGTGGGCGGACGGAGCCGTCGCCCAATACAAAAGCGTCCTTGCGGCAGACGCGTCTCCAGACACGGTCTATGCCTTCAACACAAGCACAGGCTTCAACCCTCCAAAGCACAATGCGGTGTGGCGTTCGGACGATGCCGGCAAAACCTGGCGCGCAACCCTCTACTCGGATCCCCGCTGGAAGGAATACAACGTCGAGCCTAACTGGCTTACAGCGAACATCGGACAAAATTATCAGAGCGTCGGCTTCGGCTGGGCGATATGTCCCACAGATCCTCTACGTCTTATCTTTACGACATCAGGCGAGGCATATCTCACTCACAACGGCGGAGATTCCTGGTTCAATGGAGCATCGTGCCACGCGGGCGGAGACAAGCTTGGCGCGGGCTCGAGATGGAGCAATCAGGGGCTTGTCATCACAAGCACGTGGCACCATTATGTAGATCCCTTCGACGCGGCAAGGCGCTACATCTGCTATACGGACATTGGATTCGCACTCTCGACAGATTCCGGCAAGACATGGAACTGGTGGGGAAAAGACAGATGGTCGCCATGGCGCAACACCTGCTACGAGCTCGCATTCGACCCCGAAGTAAAAGGCAAAATATGGGGAGCGTTCTCCAGCGTCCACGACATTCCTAACGCAAACATCATCATGGGACGGCATAAGTCCAGCGGCGCGGGCGGCGTCTGCGTCAGCACGGATGGTGGAGTCACTTGGAAGCCATCTTCCAACTCTCTCCCAGAATCTGCAGTCACCTCCATAGTGATTGACCCAAAAAGCCTGGCAATGTCCAGAACCCTCTATGCAGGAGTCTGGGAGAAAGGCGTATATAAATCAATTGACGATGGAAAAACATGGGCGCCGCTTAACAACGGTCTTGGCGATCCGGAAAACATGCGGGTATCAAAGCTTGTCCTTCATCCTTCCGGCCAGCTCTTCGCCCTTGTAACTGCGCTCAAAAAGAAGGACGGATTCTCCAGCAAAGGAGTCGGGCTATACAGATCAAATGATGCTGGGCAGTCCTGGCAGAAGATAAATGAATCAATGCCGCTTCTTTGGCCGAAGGACTTCAGCGTCTCTTCTGATAATCCAAATATCATTTTCCTTGGCGCCGCAGATACTCGCAACATGAAGGAGGGTGGTCTCTACCGCAGTCTGGACGGAGGCGCAAAATGGGAGAAAATCGCCTGCGAGGGACCGGAACATTTTGGGGCGTATCCTGATCCGCATCGCAAAGGCTGGATCTATATGACGCTCACCGAAGGCGCTCCAAAATCCGGGATCTATCTCTCCAAAGACGACGGAAAAAGCTTTCTGCCGCTCGACGGACTTCCATTCAGCAATATCCAAAGAATTGAATTTGACGCGAATGATCCCAATGTCATATTTGCGGCAAGCTTTGGAGGAGGAGTATGGAAAGGCACCATGATTTCTTCAGGACTTTGATGCGTGAAAAATATCATAAAATTCTCCAGAATCCAGCTTCTTCTCTTCTTTCTTCTTGTCGCTGGCATCCTTTTTCTCAACCGTTCGAGGCTAAAGACTTTCGTAGGTTCAAAATTACCATCACTGGTGAATCTTATCAGACGTGAAGAAACAGTAAGTTCTGTCATTGCAAAATATGGCGATTCTGCGAAGAAGCGCCTGCTTCCATACTTCGAGCGCGCGGAAATTGCCTACCCACCGGAAGGCATGGTCATCGCCGTGATTAAAAAGGAGCGAATCTTGCATCTTTACGCGAAGAATCGCGGAGGCGGGTGCAAGCTCATCCGTTCCTATCCGCTGCTTGCCTCGAGCGGACGGCTTGGACCAAAACTGCGCGAAGGAGATCTCCAAATCCCCGAGGGGATTTATAAAATAACATCCTTCAATCCAAACAGCTGCTACCACCTTTCGATGAAAATAAACTATCCAAACAACTTCGATGCAGAAAAAGCTGAGCTTGAAGGAAGGGACAGACCTGGAAATGACATATTCATCCACGGAAAGGCCGCTTCGATAGGATGTGTTTCAATTGGCGACGCGCCCATAGAAGAATTGTTCCTTCTATGTTGGGAGACCGGCACGGAGAAGATAAGAGTAATCATCAGTCCGGTGGATTTCCGCAAGGATGAAATGCCTGAGGATTCCACGCCCAAGCTCCCGGCATGGACGGATGAGCTGTACGCGAATCTCAGAAAGGAACTGCTTTCGCTCGGCGATGAATCACTTCAGCATTGAGGCCTGTTTTGCAATGTGGGATTTAAGTGCCTCCTCTATGCATCCAATGAATTTGACTATGCACGGAACGCGCAGACGGTAGAATACCTTTAGTCCGCGCTTCTCATCCTCGATTATTCCAGCCTCCTTCAGAACGGACAAATGCTTCGATATGGTCGAAAAATCAGCGCCGACCGGGCCTACAAATTCGCAGACGCATTTCTCCCCTTTTGCGAGCTCCTCGACTATGAAAAGCCTCGTCGGATGCCCTAGAGCCTTTAAGATCTTCGCCTTTGCGTTCGTCATCGCCCAATTATTTTTCTTCATTTGCCTGCCGCCTCTGTTTTGACTGCCTCCTACAAAAGCAAGCAAATGCTCTTTTTCAAGATTTTGCCGGAAACTTTGCGGAAGATAATTCCTATGGAGGGCAAGCCCTTGAAAAAACAATGAGATTCGGACATCTGAACTTGTTTGAGAAAGAGCGCAAGTGTGTTGTGATCGGCGTCTAAAGAGATTTGAGTTCAGTAGCGGATCGAACTGCAGAGCTTGGAAATCCTTTTCAGATCGCCGTTGAGGGAATGAAGCTCTTCGTAGTAGAACGCCTTGTTTTCGAGGGAGAGGCGCAAGGACTTATGGGTTTTTCCGAGCTTGTCGTAGCTCCTGGCAAGAAGTGCGGCAATTTCAGACATTCTGCCTCCCAATTCCTTCTGGCGCATTAGCTCCTCTATTGCGAGCTTCCGCTCCTCGCTGTCCGATGATTTTTCCCATTTGGCACTGAGGACTTCAGCAATGTCTCCGTGTTCGTTTCTCAAAGCGGCTTCTAGCCCGCCTGAAATTTTAGAGCAGATGCCGCAGAATTGAAGGAAAGCCGCCTCGTTTCCTTCGAGCATGTTTTTCATACTGCTTTGAAGTTTTGTTCTCATGCAGTCCTTCGCCTCCTCTATGGAGCTGGCGGAAAAAATCACGGGAGGGATGGAAAAATCCGTGTCCGGCTGTGATGCCTTTGCGGCTTCCTCGAAGGATTTGTTGATCTCCTGTGTGGCAAAGTCAATCTCCTCGTCGCTTGCGAATTTCGCATCTGCAAGCTTCTTGAGAAATTCGGAATATGACTTGAACGCCTCGTTGAAGCGTGGAAGTATCTCGTTCGCCTTGACGGCCAGCTCATATGCGGAGCTGGCTTCTTCGCGGGGTTCTCCGAGATTGGCGGTGCTCTGCTTTGAAAGCGTGTTCACCCGCATGCCTCTTGTATCTGAAAGGAGCGTTTCAATCGCGGATTCCGAGGAATTTTCCAGTTTGCCGGAGGAGTCATCGAAGTCCGCAAACGGTTTGGGCACGACGCTGGTGCAGGCGGATAAGATGATGGACGCAATTGCGGAAAGTAAGATGTTTGCCAGAGCTGTGGGCCATTTTTTATCTGCAGATTGTTCCATTGTCAATTCTCACTTTTTTTCAAAAAATCCAGTGCTTCTGTTTTTGCGGACGGCATCCCAATTGAAGAAGCGGCCGTTCATTGCGACATAGACGCCATGGGGCAATGTCTGCGCGAAGGCCAGTGCCGAACCGAGATTGAATAGTCCGTCTGAACTGCCGAATTTGTATGGAATCATGGCTCCAGTGATAACAATCGTCTTTTTGATCTTCAGGCCTGCCAGATATGCGGCGGTATCAGTCATTGTGTCTGTTCCGTGAGTGATCACGATTTTGTTTTCGCTGATTTCTGAGCAGGAGCGTCCGATCTTTTTCCGGTCATCCTCGTCCATGAGCAGGCTGTCCTTCATCATGAGGACCGTGACTGCGAGTTCAAGTTTGGATCTTCCGAGGGCGAGCATTTCTCCTACGTGAGTGTCGCGGAAAAAGAGCTCGCCGCTGAGTTCGTTGTACTCCTTGTCGAAAGTCCCGCCAGTTACAATGAGGGCGATCTTCTCATTATTCATGATTTTCTCCTCTTGGACGGGGAGAGTATTTTTGATGAAGAGCTTCCTGGCTCCGAAAGATTGCATTCCTGGAAATTGGCTGAGCTTGAGCGTCTGGCGCGGAAAAAGTCCTGCAGAAGGGTTTTCGCCTCCTCCTCCAGGACTCCCTGCACGACTGTTGGACGGGATGGCAAGTCCTTTATGGAGAAGAGGTTGAATGCACCGCCAGCGGCGCCGAACCTTGGATCTTTCGCCGCGAAGACGAGCCGTCTTATCCGGGAGTTGACAATGGCGCCTGCGCACATGGGGCAGGGCTCTTTGGTGACATAGATTTCGCAGTCGGAAAGGCGCCAGTCGCCTAAAAGGGCGGAAAGCTTTGTTATGAGGATGATTTCGGCATGTGCCGTGGCATCCTTGAGGGTTTCCACCTGATTGTATGCGGAGGCTACGATCCTGCCCTCGCGCGTTGCTACGGCTCCGACGGGCACCTCGCCTTCATCGAAGGCCTTCTGCGCCTGGAGGAGAGCGCGCCTCATGCAATATTCGTCATCGAAAAGTGTCCTGAAAAAATTGTCCCCGCCTTCGCCGGATTCCGGCGGAAGCGGGGATTCTAGGCAGTCGCTATTCCGGCTCATCCGAGTTCTTCGAGCGCGGCTTTGCGGCTGATCTTGAGCTTTCCTCTGTCGTCGGTTCCGAGGACTTTGATTGTGACGACATCCCCTTCGTTGCAGATGTCTCTCACCTTTCCGACGCGGTAGTTTGCCATCTCCGAGATGTGGAGGAGGGCTTCCTGGCCGGGCAGGATTTCGACAATCGCGCCGAAATCCTTGATGCCTACGACAGTCGCCCTGTAGATTTTTCCTACTTCAATCTCGGCGGTGATGTTTCTGACGGCGTCGAGGGCCTTGTTCATGGACTCCTCGTTCACTGCGAAAATGCTGACTTTGCCGTCGTCGTCAATGTCAATCTGAGCGCCGGTCGCTTCGGTGATTCCGCGTATTATGCTTCCGCCGGGACCGATGAGGGCACCGATTTTTTCGCGGTTGATCGTGATGACTTTAATTCTTGGGGCGTGCTTGCTGACATCCGGCTTTGGTTCGGATATGCAGGCGTTCATTATTCCAAGAATTTTTGTGCGTGCGGCGAGGTTTTTCTCCATGGCGGAGCAGAGCAGGGCGATGGGAATTCCCGGGACTTTGAGGTCGAGCTGGAAGCCGGTTATTCCGTCTTTGGTTCCGCAGACTTTGAAGTCCATGTCGCCGTAGTGGTCCTCCGCTCCGATGATGTCAGTGAGGATGACATGCTTGTCGTCTTCATAGACGAGGCCGCAGGATATTCCGGCGACGGCGCTTTTGATTGGGACGCCTGCATCCATGAGGGCGAGGGAGCCTCCGCAGACGCTTGCCATCGAGGTCGAGCCGTTCGACGCCATGATGTCGGAGACGCATCTGACGGTGTATGGATAGTCTGCGGGCATGACTTGTTTAAGAGATCTTTCCGCGAGATTGCCGTGGCCGATCTCTCTTCTTCCGGGACCCGAGATTCTTCCGACTTCTCCGACGCTGTAGTTCGGGAAGTAGTAGTGGAGCATGAAGGGCTTCTTCAGCGGTCCGCTGGTTACCGGTTCAATTTCCTGGGCATCTCCACCCGCGCCAAGCGTGATTGTGACAAGGGCCTGCGTTTCCCCTCTTGCGAAGAGACTGCTTCCGTGTACTCTGGGGAGGACTCCTATTTCAGCGGAGATTGGGCGGAGATCGTCGGCACCGCGTCCGTCCATTCTTTTTGCCTCGTCCAATATTTTGGAGCGGATCTTTTTCTCTACAAGCTTATGGAAGGCGGCTGAGCATATCTGCGAGAAGCTTGGGTATTTTTCGGAAAACGCGGGTTTGAGCTTTTCTTCCATCTCTGAAAGAATTCTGTTAAGCTCATTCTGTCTCTTTTCCTTCTCGGGAATGAAGCATGCCTGATCGAGGAGAGGGAGGCAGATCTCTTTGATTGCCGCCATCAAATCGTCTGGAACTTTGTGGAGCTTAGGTGTCTTTTTTGGGCGTCCTGCCAGGCTGGCAAGCTCATTTTGCGCATCTACCTGGAGCTTGATTATGCCGTCAGCGAAGATCATCGCGTCTGCGAGTGTCTTTTCGGAGCATTCCTTGGCTTCGCCTTCGATCATGATCACTTTTCCGGGGACGCCGGCATAGACCAGATCGAGCTCGCTTTTCTCTATTTCTTCGAAGGACGGATTTGCGACAAATTCGCCGTTCACCAGTCCGACTCTGACTGCTCCGAGAGGACCTTTGAATGGGAGGTCGGAGAGGGCGAGTGCGGCCGAAGCTCCGAGAATGCTCAGCATGTCGGGCTCGTTGACTCCGTCGAAGCTGAGGAGCTGGGAGTAGATCTGGATTTCATCGTAGAAATCCTCCGGGAAGAGGGAGCGAACCGGCCTGTCAGTCATTCTGCAGACGAGGATTTCCTTCTCCGAGGGTCTTCCCTCTCTTTTGATGTAGCCGCCCGGGAAGCGTCCCGCCGCGCTGTATTTTTCTCTGTAGTCAACCTGCAGGGGGAGAAAATCTGAGAATTCCTTCGCCTCTTTGGAGCAGACCGCCGCCAGGAGAACAGTGTCCCCCTGTCTGAGCACCGCCGATCCGTTCGCGAGATTGGCGATTTTTCCGCACGAGATTTCGATTGTTCTGTCTTTTCCGATTTGAACGGAAACCTTCTTTTCTTGCATTACTGTACTCCGGTATGTGGTTTTGCGCCGTTCGGAAGCGGACGAAACACGGTGCGAACGCATTCAGTGGACGGTTCTTCGGCGCATATATGGCGCAGACTATTTTCTGCGGATTCCAAGCTGTTCTGTGATTTTGAGATATTTATCGTGGTCTTCTTTGCTAAGGTAGGAGAGGAGGCGCCTTCTGCGGTTGACCATTGCAATGAGGCCTCTCCGGGTGCTGTTGTCCTTCGAATGGGATTTCAAATGAACGGAAATCTCATTGATTCTCTGGGTGAGACTTGCGACCTGTACCTCGGGCGAACCAGTGTCCCCGTCTTTTCTTGCGAAACTTGCCGGCGCTTGACGTTTTTCCTTGATTTCCATCAGTTTTTCCTTACTTTCGTATATATTGCTCTTGAATACGCTGAAAATGCAGATACCTTCCCGCAGAGCCCCATAAAATACCGTCGCAACGGGTTCTGTCAACCTTTTTTGTAAAAAAAAATGAACATAATAGAGACTTTCGATTTGACGAAAACCTATGGTTTCCTTTTTTGGAAGAAGAAGGAGCCCGCGCTGGACAAGCTGAACATTGCGATACAGGAGGGGCTTGTCCATGGCTTTTTGGGACCGAATGGAGCTGGCAAGACGACGACGATCAAGCTGATCATGGATCTCATTTTCCCGACACATGGCGAGGTGAAGGTCTTCGGCAAAGATCCTTCCGACTTGGATGTCAAGAAGAATATCGGATTCCTGCCGGACTCTCCCGCGTTCAGCTCATATCTCAGCGCCTACGACTTCCTGAACATCTGCGCAAAACTCCACCAGATACATGCGCTCAAGCGCAGAGACCGCATAATGGAGGTGCTTGCCGCAGTGAAAATGGAGAAGCACCGCGATTCAAAGCTTGGCGGCTTTTCCAGAGGCATGCTGCAGAGAATTGGTATTGCGCAGGCCATATTGAACAAGCCAAAGCTTCTTATCCTGGATGAGCCCCTGGTCGGACTCGATCCGCATGGACGCCAAGAACTAAAAGACATAATAGTGGAGGAAAAAAAGAACGGCACCACCGTTTTCTTCTCCAGCCATATTTTATCGGATGTCGAAAAGATTTGCGACACAATAAGCATTTTGAACAGGGGGGTTCTTCTCTGCTGTGGCAGGATTGACGAGCTTTTGTCCGTAACCGGTCTCAGGGCGCATGTGAATCCAGGCAATGACGACTGCGTGAAGGAGCTTATGGGGCTGGCTTCAGGCACGATAAAATTGCCGAACGGAAGCTGGGACCTGGTTTTTCAGAACAGCGAAGAGGCGATGGCTAAAATTTCCCAGGTTAAGGAAAAAGCCCCGGATGCGCTTGTTCTTGCGCCAACGAGAGAAAGTCTTGAAGAATTTTTCTTCAGAAAGGTTGAAAATTCAACAGACATATCTTAGATTGTGGTTTGTTTTTTGTTCAATCAATATTTTCAAACGAAACGGAGGCTGAAATGGGCGAAATAATGGCTATCGCTGGAAGCACATGGCAAAGAATTCTCAAGATGAAGTCGGTCTATTTTCTCATCATCTGTGTTCTGGTGCTCATCGCCAGCGCATACAACTACAACATTCTATCTCTCGACTGCCACAAGTCTCTCATGATTGATGTCTCAATTCTGCTGAACACCATCGCAGCAATCATCGTCGCCCTATCGGCGAGCTTTGAAATTCCAAGGGAATTGAGGGAAGGCGTTGCATCAACTCTTCTGACAAAGCCCCTCGGCAGAACTCAGTACCTCGTTGGCAAGCTGATTGGAACAGTGGTTTCAGGTGTAGTCATATGCGGTCTGATCACATTAGGATTCATCCTCATTTTCAATTCTTTTTTTGACAAGGCGACAGGCCCGATGATACAGGGGCATCTTCTTGTGATTGCAAGCCTGGTTCCCATGACGGCTCTTGCGGTTCTTACGTCGGTATTCATTCCTGAAAGTCTTGCGCCGCTCTTCACGGCGATAGAAATTTTTGTCGGGTTTTCAATCACGAAACTTTCGAGCCTGAAATACATCTACGGCGGCATTCTGCCTGATCTGAACCTCTACAATATAAGAGCTGAGGCGTCCTACGACATCGCAGTCAGCAGTTCGTATATGGCGCTTGTAACGCTGTGGGGAATCGTGTTTGCGGTCTTCGCAACCTCGATTGCCAGCCTGATATTCAGCCAAAAAGATCTGAAATAACACAAACATAGACAGGAATACTCAATAATGAAAAAGAGAATCGTCGTCCACCTCATAGTGATTGTCGTTTCCGCCGCAATTGGAGCCTATCTTGCGAACATACTGCATGCGAATGCGAAAGGCTCTAAGTTCAACTCCGTAAGCACCTCGTTTTCCAGCGGTCTTGCCGGCTTCAACAAGTTCGCGTCCGACATTCAATGGATGCTTTTTGTGAACTATTCAGGCTCCATAAAATCAGTTGACAGTGAAAATGCTCCGATCGTGTTCAAGAAGCTTAAAAGCATAGTTGACAACGATCCGGGCTTTGAAAAGGCCTATGAAATGGGCTCCTTGATGCTCTCGGTCGAAGCACCAGAAAAGGCACTTGAAATCCTCGACAAAGGCATTGCGTGCGAAAAGCTTCAGACCAATTGGAAAATCCCATTCTATGCTGGGTATATAGCACTTCACCATCTGCAGGACAAGAACAAGGATGCCAACTTGGACAGAGCAGAAAATTATTTCAAGAAGGCGGTCGAAAGATCGCAGGGGAGCGAGAAGCATGTCGTTTCACAGCTTTTGCATGCCAAGGCCAGGAAGCTGAATGGAAAGAAATTTTTTGACAAGGAGTCCAACAAGAGCATTCCAATCACAAGCGAGAAGCAGGCAAGACTGCTGGCTCTCTACAAAGAATGGAAGGCGATGGACGGTCTCAGGAGAAGTTCTTCGTCGGACTCGGCGGTTTCCAGCATGGGAGTTCTCGATTTGGACGACATGCTTCTTTCTGCAATGCAGTCGGCGATGAGGTCGGAGCAGAAGGATCAGGACATCTGCGACTCCGTTGCAATAATTCGCCGCGATGTTTTCGCTGGCAGGCATCTGTGCGAGGCATGCATGTCTCAATATTCCGAAGGTGACAAATTCTGCTCCTCATGTGGAGTGGAAGTGAAGCTTTACGGCATTTGCCCAAAGTGTTCTTCTGTCCTCAAAGGAAGATTTTGCTCCAAATGCGGAAACGACAGCGTTGGCTCTGCGAAATGAAACGGTCCTCTTAGACCGTTTCTATCGTATCCTCCCACTTTAGATTCAGCCCCGTAAAATGAGCAAAGAGCAGAAAAAAGTATTCGCGGTGCTTTTTGTTTGTTTCTTATCCTATTTCTACGCCGAAATTGTACTGCGCCAGTCCGCCGTGTCTCTGGTGGACAAGGACAAGCTCAAGCTAGACAGCTTGATTGGCAAGTTGCCATCGAATGTCCGCGAGGGAGTCCGCAAGGAGATTGAAATGGCGAGTCTAAGAGACGCGGTTCTAGGGGCGAAAAGCGATTCTGAAAGGGTGCAGGCCTTGACCTCCATGGCGCTGGCATCCCCGGATGAAAAAAAAATGGAGATATTTGCCGAAATCGTGGAAAGCTACCCCAATATTCCGGATTCCATGATGGCGTATGTAAGTCTGCTTTATTCCGAACCTGCGTCAAAAAATGTTTCTCCGGCAGAGTTTTACAAGTTTGTTGAAGCTTGTCCGGAAAAAGTCAAGTATGACGCATGGGCTTCGGCGTTTTCCGCCATAAGGGGGAAGGATTCCCTGGACAAAGGGACGCGCCTTGATTTTCTGCGACCTCTGCTGGAACGCAAGCCGGCCTTTCGGGATTACCAGTATTTGTACGAACCAATTTTTGAGCTTGCTTTGGAGCTTGGCGATGATGCCACAAAGCAGGCGGCTGAAAAAAAAATTGAAGAATGTTCCGAGCTCCCTTTCAGGGACGAGAGGAAGCCTGGCAAATGAATCCTATCAATATGAAAAGTCTTGCGGTTGCCGAACTGACTTTGCGCAAAATCAAAGAGCCAGCCTTTATTCTGCTGGGCGTCTTCGGACTAGTTCTGGGCGCATGCGTTTCAGAAATGGACAGTCTCTCTTTTCATGAAGAGCTCTTTCTATCTCAACTGCCGCTTCACGCAAGCGAAAAGCCGATAATGGGAGGATTCTTCATAATAATGGCTCTCTCGGCGCTAATCGGAATTTTTGCAGGCGCATCCGAGATTCCGAAGGACATAGAAACTAGGGGGATACTTCTTGTGCTTGGCAAGCCAGTCTCCAGAATCGAGTATCTTGCGGGGAAATATATTGGCATCATTGGAATATGCGTACTATTCTTCGCCATATCTAGCGTCTCCCTCTTCGTGTCTCATATCTTCAAGACAGGCGAGTCGTATCCGATCTCATTGATGATTAGGCAGTTGGCGCTTATCTACGCCATCTTTCCGTTCATCGCCATCACTGTCGCCATCTCCTGCTTTGTAGCCGAAATCAGCGCGATGATTTTTTCCGTCATATACATCTTTGTATGCTTCGTGTTCTGCGCCATTCCGATACTCATGGAAATGCTCCCAAAGAGCATCGGCTTCCGCTCCCCTCTCATGGCTCTATACTATTTCTTCCCAAATTTCTACTATTTCATACTGCCCATAAAATTGACCGGACTGGCGCACATCTTCCTCATAGTGTATTCTCTCGCGACAAGCATCATATTTTTAAGCATCGCAGGCTTCCGGATTAACGCCAGAGACCTGAACTAGCAAACCAAAAGGGACACTGACATGTTCAACGGCTCCACAATCTTGATTACAGGCGGCACAGGAT
Organism: Victivallis vadensis; assembly: GCA_020718525.1. GTDB lineage: Bacteria > Verrucomicrobiota > Lentisphaeria > Victivallales > GWF2-50-93 > DYRX01. The sequence continues at coordinate 1,651 of DYRX01000013.1, read as the reverse complement.
CCTTCGGCAAGAAGCTTGTGCACAGCATCGTAGATTCATGCGAACCTAAAAAGCTGATCGTCTTCTCAAGAGACGAATTGAAGCAGTTCGAAATGCTCGAATCTTTTTCCGGCGGAAAACCCAAATTCCTGAGATTCTTCATCGGGGATGTCAGAGACCAGTCAAGGCTCGAGGAGGCTTTCCACAACGTGGACTATGTCGTCCATGCCGCCGCGCTCAAGCAGGTGCCGGCATGCGAATACAACCCATTCGAAGCCGTCATGACAAACGTCATGGGTGCGCAGAACATCATCCGTGCGGCGATCCGGCAGAAAGTGAAGAGGGTGATCGCGCTCAGCACGGACAAGGCCGCCAGTCCCGTCAACCTCTATGGCGCGACCAAGCTCTGTTCAGACAAGCTCTTCATCGCAGGCAATTCCATGAGCGGAGATTCAAAGACATCCTTTGCCGTCGTCAGGTACGGAAATGTTGTGGGAAGCAGGGGCTCCGTGATTCCTTTCTTCATGAAGAAAAAGGCGGAAGGCATCATTCCTGTCACCGATGAGAGAATGACCCGTTTTTCAATAACCCTCCAGCAGGGCGTTGACTTCGTTAAGAGCTCGATTGCAAGAATGAACGGAGGCGAAGTCTTTGTTCCGAAAATTCCAAGCTACAGAATCATTGATGTTGCAAAGGCTGTCGCGCCGGAGGCGAAAATCAAGGTCGTTGGAATCAGGGCAGGGGAAAAGCTTCACGAGCTCATGATCCCGGAAGACGAGGCGCGCCTCACATTGGAATTCCCGGACCACTTTGTGATCCAACCTGATTTCCACTGGTGGACCAGCATGGAAAAACTAATGAAAACAGGCGGATTGCCCTGTCCAGACGGCTTTTCATACCGCAGTAACACCAATGACAAATGGCTGACTGTCGAAGAAATCCGGGCACTGGCATCTGAGGCATGACTAGATAGTCTGCGCAAGTCTTCCATAGACTTTCAGATCATCTAGGGATTGATCGGAGCTTTTGTCCCCGCTCCAAAAATTGTTCCAAAGGAGCTCACAGACAGGGCGTTCATTATGTAGTCCATTGTCTTGTTTGTCCCTGTGTTTGTCCAGAGAATGTCAGATTTGCCGTCCCCGTTGAAGTCTAAAAGATCCAGAACGCTCCAGGCTCCGCTTGCTGTGTAGATCTTGCCGGTCGAGGAAGGAGAGACTCCATTCATTATGTAGCCGGTTCCGATCCCGCTCGACGCATTTTGAAAGAGCAGATCGTCTTTCCCGTCTCCGTTGAAATCTCCATAGTTGTCAATGCTCCAGGACGAATTTGTTATTTTATAGACCTGACCGTGGCTGGAGATGCTACCGCCGTCCATGAGATACATGTACCCGGTACCGTCTGAGCTTTGCCACAGTATGTCCGCCTTTCCATCGCCGTTGAAATCGGCGCAGGTTTTGATTGTCCAAGCTGGCGTCCGGTTGTAGATCTGAAGTTCTCGATATGAAGGAAGTTCCGTTCATCAGATCCACGTATCCTGCCCTTGTCGAGCTGTTTTCACGCAGTATGTCAGTTTTTCCGTCACCATTGAAATCGGCGAACTGAACCGCATTCCAGCCACTGTCGGCTGGGTAGATTGTTCCTGCAGAGACAGTAGTGAACCCGTTCATAAGAT
>DYRX01000173.1 GCA_020718525.1 Victivallis vadensis | reverse complement strand
CGCGAAGCGGTCGAAATAATTTAGTAGTTTGCGACATCCCTGGCGCAAGAAACGGAATCGGAGACTCTTTGCGCTCGGAGATCGCAAGCTACTTAGCCGATTGCCTGCCTGTCGCAGTTGCGACGCAGACAGGCGTCTGGAAGGCGGATGCTACTTTTTGATGCGAAGCATCTTTTGGAGTGCGTGCGTGTAAGCGCCGCTTTGAGACTCCGGATTCAAAAGCGCGCCTGACACCGCGCCCTGCGACATGCTCAGGGTAGGCACTCCGAAAGACGGCTTTGCCGCCAAGAGCCGTTTTGCGGCGAATCAGCTCCGCGAAGTTTAAAGACAAGAACTTGTCCCTCAAGCAAAGCCACAAAGATTTCACCTGGGAACACCGAGCACCAGCTCGGTCTCTGAAAGAGATCCGATAAAATGTCGCCGTTCCCATCAGGAAAAAAAACGCTGTACTGCTGTCCCGTCTGTTAGGCTTTTGTCTGACCGTAAACCGCAAACGTTTCCTAGATTTACAACATTATGTCCGGTTTGGACATTATTTTAACCGAAATATTTCGGTGCCAAAGCAGGCAAGTAAAATAGCATATATTTTATGAGGATGGGGTTCTTGCAGGAGAGATTACTGGCTTGCGGAAAATCGTGCGATCTGAAACGATGCATCCTGCCGATTACCCTATGCAAGAAAAGAGCGAGCCGTTACAGAAAATTCGAAGATTTTCTTGAAAGGGGATTTTTTGATTTGACAGGAACCTTAACGAGCGACCCCGAATGCGGCGTTCTTTGCTGAAAATTTATTATTTGCCTGCCAGCGCACGACACCTCTCAAGTTCGTCCCTCATCTCTTCAATGGGCGCTTTGAGTCCCGTCCAGATCTCGAACGACTTCGCTCCCTGGTGAAGGAGCATTCCAAGTCCGCCAGCAAATCTGCAGTCAGCGTCTTTCGCGAATCTCAGAAATGCCGTCTCTTTGTAGATTGTGTCGCAGTAGAACTTTCCCTTCACGAAAAATTCTCTTTTAAGCGGACTAGGATCGTCATCGCGCAAGCCCAGACTGCTCGCCTGAATCACAAGGCTTGATTCCGAAGCCATTTTGGAAATTTTAGGATCGTCGGAAAGAAGAGAAAATTCTACGCGGTCAGCTCCATGCTCAGCTCTGAGATCTCCGACAAGCTCCATTCCCCTCTCGACTGATCTGTTCGCAATGAGAAGCTTTGCCAGACCGGCTGAAAGAAAATGAAAGGAAAGCGCCCTCGCGGTTCCACCGGCTCCAACCATCATGAAAGTACTGCCTTGGGGCAAAACTCCAAAATTCTCCCGGATTGACGCCTCAAAACCGTATCCGTCTGTCGAGTCGCCTGTCATAAGTCCGCCTTCGATCTTCACAGTATTAACGCTGTCGGAAAGTCGCGCAAGATCGGAGCTTGAATCGAGAAAAGGAATGATCGCGCTCTTGTGAGGCACCGTCACATTGAATCCGTCAAGATTTTTCCTTGCGAAATCCGCAAATTTAGCGATCTCCGAGCTTTCGACCCGTATCGCCACATATTCTGCGTTCAAGTCCGCCGCCTTGAATGCGCGTGTATGCATGGCTGGAGAAAGCGAATGCGAAATAGGATCACCTATCACTGCAAAACAAAGTTTTTTCCCACTCATAAAAAAGCTCCTGACTAAGAATACGAATTCAAATGGATAAGCAATTTTCACAATGAACAAGCATAAACTCGAGCCCAAGATATTCCTATCTTGCCCCTGAGTCAAGGATATAATCTCCAGCAATCGTGTTTGATTTATGTCCGGAACTGCGGAAAAATGCCATGTACTATGGATTTATACAAAAAAAGGACTAACTTATCCGTCTTGAAGTACATAATTTTATTTTTGAGACTTGCGGAACGATGCTCGGTGCATGCCTGTCTAATCCAAAGGAAAATTCTGAAAGAGTCAGGTCAAAATGAAAATTCTAGTTGAAGGCGCGAAAGACTACGCCAGCAATATCAGGAAACTCCTCGGCAGAAAACCCTTTTCTTCAGCCATTGAGAATGATGCCAGAAAAATTATCATGGACGTGAAAATAGGAGGAGATCGCGCGCTCTGCAAATTTGCGATGAAATTTGATGGGGCACAGATTTCTCCATCGTCACTGAGGATCTCAGAAAAGGAGATTTCTGAAGCACAACGCCGCGTTTCTCCCGAACTCAAGGAAGCAATACGCGCGGCAAAACTCAATATTGCGAATTTCGCAAAGAAAAGAATTCCCAAAGACTGGAGCTACCGGCCAAGAAGGGGCGTGCGGCTTGGAGAGAAATTTGTGCCATTCGACTCAGTAGGAGCATACATCCCTGGAGGAAAAGCCCCCCTGGTTTCAACCGCTTTGCACACTATCGCAATTGCGAAGACTGCCGGAGTCAAACGGATTGTCGCCGTCAGTCCTCCAGGGAAAGATTCCAAGCTTCTTCCTGAAATGATATATGCTATCAAGGAAGCTGGCGCAGACGAGATCTACCGAATCGGCGGAGTCTATGCAATCGCCGCTCTCGCATATGGAACTGAGTCTGTCGGCAAGGTCCAAAAGATCGTAGGTCCCGGAAACGCCTATGTGACTGCCGCCAAGAAACTTGTCTTTGGAGAATGCTCCGTGGACATGATCGCCGGTCCCTCGGAAATAATGATCCTCGCAGAAAAAGGTCAGAACCCCGACTTCATCGCAGCCGACATGCTTTCGCAGGCCGAGCATGGAAGCGGTCTCGAACAGGCTGTCCTTGTTTCAGACGACATGGACATGATCAAGTCAGTTGCAATGTCAATAAAAAAGCAGGCAAAACTCCTTTCCAGACAGGAGGCGCTTCAAAAAGTGATCGCCAACGGGGTTTTCCTCGTAAAAGTGGCAGACATGTCTTCAGCCTTGGATTTGGCGGAGCTTTATGCCCCTGAACATCTCGAGATCATGGCGAAAAATCCTCGGAAACTAGCAGAGAAAATCAGAGCCGCCGGAGCGGTCTTCATAGGAAAATGGACGCCGGAACCGCTTGGGGATTTTTGCGCCGGTCCCAGCCATGTGCTTCCGACCGGAGGCGCCGCAAAAAGCTTCAGCGGTCTGAGAGTCGAGGACTTCTTCCGAAGAATTAGCATCATGGAATACGACAGAAAAGCCCTGATCTGCGATGCTCGTACAATTGCGAAATTCGCAGAGACCGAAGGTCTTGACGCACATGGAAAAAGCGCATCAGGGAGAATTGAATGAAAAGATCCGGCAGGGAAGAGTCTGGCGCCGCATTGATCGCCGTGCTGTCCATTCTGCTTGTCATAAGCCTCCTAGTGGCTTCGTCTCTAACCATATCGCAGATAACGAGCTACATCTCCGCCGAAACCAGCAACAGAGTGACCTCCGCATACAGCGCCGAAGGCGCTGGCGCAAGGATTCTTTGGCTCCTGATGAAAGACAAGGAAAACAACCCGGAAAGAGAGCTCGGTGCTGAAAAGAAAGAAGAAGAAGGAGAAGAGGGCGAGGAACGTTTTCTGGCGGACGGCACAAAGCACAGCTTCACATTCAACGACATGGAGGTGGAAGTCGCGATCTATGACATGGCTTCTGGAACTGACGTCTCCGGACAAAATCCTGCCGAAAAGCTCAAAAAGACCGAAGAGGACTTCAAAGATCTTGAAGAATCCTACGAAGACTACCAGGAATTTCTAGACTGCTTGTCTGACTACATTGACTCCGATCCATTTGTCAGATTGAACGGTGCCGAAAAAAACGAATACGCCGAGCAGAAAAAGCCTCTTCTGCCAAGAAACAGACCGCTTCAGTTCAGAGAGGAGCTTCTCTGGGTGCAAAAAGCCACAGATTTTTTTAAGCCCGATGAAAACGGGATTTTCAGCGAGGTGCAAATAATCCCCCTCAAAGGCATGCAGAAAATCGTAGGAAAAAAAAGCATCTTCTCTGTTTCGAAAAACGAGCTAATGAAAGACTGCGGAATGACTCCGGAAGAGGCAGCATCAGTGATCGAAGCTAGGGAAAAGTGGGAAAAAGATAAGGAGCTTCTTTCAGAGAATCTCGACGAAAACATCATGGAAAAGCTGAAAGGAAAGTATTCATTCAAGGAATCCGGGTTTTATACATTCATTGTAAGAGTGAAACCAGCATTCGGAAAAAGCGAGCGCAAGCTTACCTTTTCCATGAAGGTTGACAGCCGCATGAACGGAAAGAACTACCGATATTATGACTGGAAAATATTTTAATCTTTTATTTCTTTGCGCCCTGCCGCTACTCGCATCAGGCTCCTCGCTCTCTCCTTACGAAAGCGGACGTCCATTTGTCCCTAGAAACCGCATTGATGAGCTTCAGCTAGAAAACCTGAGCAAGCATGCCATTATGCCGGCGCGGGACTGCTCCGATGCAGTTTTTCTTCGCAGATCCTTCATTGATCTCGCCGGAAAAACACCGAGTCTGTCCGAAACGCGCAGTTTTCTGAACGATCCCGATCCGGAAAAACGCTCGAAATTGATTGACAAAATTCTGGATTCAGAGGAATTTGCCCTCTATTGGACTTTGAAATGGGGGGACATCCTCAAAATCAAGTCGGAGTTTCCAATAAACCTCTGGCCAAACGCGGTGCAGGCCTACAACAATCTAATCTGGAACGCAATACGTTCCGAGATGCCATACGACCGCTTCGCCGAACTTCTGCTTGTATCAAGCGGTAGCAACTTCAGAGATCCGCAGATCAATTTCTACCGTGCATCTCAGGACAAAAGCGCAAAGGGATTGGCAAAATGCGCCGCTCTCACTTTCATGGGAACTAGGCTCGAAAAGTGGCCGGATGAAAAACGCACGGACATTGAAAAGTTCTTTTCCAGAGTCGCATTCAAGAAGAATGACGAATGGAAGGAGGAGATACTGATCACAAATCCCGAGCTTTCTGGGGAGATCTCTGCAAAAATGCCTGACGGCGCCAAGATCCAGATCGAGGCAGGCGAGGATCCAAGAAAGGATTTTGCCGAATGGCTGATCCGCGGAGGAGGCAGAAAAGTCTTTGCACAAACTGCGGCAAACAGAATCTGGTTTTGGCTCTTCGGACGCGGAATCGTCCACGAGGCGGACGATTTTATTCCAGACGAATCCGACTGGAGCGAATCGCAATCATTCTTTTCTGGCATTTTCGGGAGCAGACCCTTCTCGATGAGCGGAAATCCTCCAGTGAATCCAGAACTGCTCAATTATCTTGCGGAGGAATTTTCTCAGAACGGATACGACTTCAAAAAAATCCTGCGCCTGATCGCAAATTCCGCCACATACCAGCAATCGTGCATCGCTTCAATACCCGACAGCGCGCTCGCTGAAAAATACTTCGCAGTTTACATGATGAGAAGAATTGACGCGGAAATTTTGGCAGACACCCTTTCAGATCTCGCCGGTGAACGCCCGCAATACATGAGCGTCATACCAGAGCCGTTCACTTATGTCCCGAAAGAGGCAAGAACAATCGCCCTGAACGACGGTAGCATAAGCAGTTCTTTCCTCGAGACTTTCGGACGCGCCGCACGAGACAGCGGCCTTCTTTCGGAAAGAAGCAACGAAATGACATATTCCCAAAGGCTCTTCCTCCTCAACTCGCAGGTGATCCATAACAAGGTCTGCAACCCTCCCGAGCTTACCACTATTCTCAAAGAATCAGAAGGCAATCCAGAAAAAATCATCGGAGACATATATCTATTGACACTTTCCAGGCCTCCAAGCGATGAAGAGCTTTGGGCGGTCGTTGACAATTTTGCCGAGCAGGTGAAGGCAGGCACCAGCCCGGAAGCAAAAAACAAAAAAAACGAAAATAAAAAGAAGGCAGATATTAAGAAAAGACGCTTCAAAGACATGAAATTCGCATGCCGTCAATTGATCTGGACCCTCATAAACACCAAAGAGTTCATTTATAAACGCTGAACAAAATTCCCAATCTGCATGACTATCCTTTTTTCCATTTGCATATTTGCCGATTGGGCTGTATCGTTACTTCCGGTAACGTTACCTGTCGCGCGCAAGTGACGGGGCGGAGCTTGCCAAAAATTATTGTTTGCAGAAGCTTATGAATCCAATTCTCTCGGTAAACATCCTTCAGGTGCCTTGACAGTGTCTCAAATTGAAAAGCACGAACTGCTTCAGCTCGAAATATTGAAACATGTCGAGCATTCGCCAGAATTAAACAATCGCCTGGCGGCGGCAAAGCTCGGATGCAGTGTGAAACTCGCCCATGAACTTCTTAAAAAAATGGTCGAGCGCGGCTTTCTCCATGTAAATAAACTCAATTCAAGAAGATGGGATTATTTCCTCACCAGCGGAGGTATAGCTGAAAAAGCCAGACTAACCTATGAATTCATTGACTTCTCCATGCACTTCTACAACGAGGCACGCAAGCAAAGCTCACAAGTTTGCAAAGATATTGCCGATTCAGGCAAAAAAAATGTGGCGATTCTTGGATGCGGAGATCTCGCCGAAATAACTTATCTTGGAATCAAGGAATGGAATCTTGATCTCGCAGAGGTATTTGCCGATGACAAACACAGTTTTCTCGGACACAAGATCAAACCAACAAACGAGCTTACTAACTCCTGTTCAGACGCTCTCATAATCTGCGTATATGATGCGAAAAATCCACTGAAATCAAACTATCTACCCGAAAATATTAAAAGAACAGAAAAAATGTTCTGGATTTTTAAAAATGAAAACAATGCATAGAGAGCATAGATTTTTTTACAACCTGCCTAGAGTACCACGGCACATCCAGAGACTGGCATCGAAAAGAGACTGTAGTTGTGCGTCGCTGTACAGCCCTTAGACTTTTCTTAATTACTTTTCTCTATTTATTCACTGCTGTTCACACTTTAGTGTGCGTATTTGAAATGAGGAGAAGGAAAAAGAACAAGCTTCCTCCTTCGCACTGGAATGGGACACGGTGCACATCGAAGCTTGAACACCAACGAAATCCAGTAATCAGTGATTGACATTTCATATTTAATACGTATAGTTATAAAGAAACAATACGTGTAGGAGCTTTTATGAATTCAGGACGTTTAACTCTCAGCGCAGATCGGGATTCAATTGCTCTCGCCCATAAACTCGCCAAGTCCGAGGGCACCAGCATATCTGCCATGTTTGTCAATTACATCAATTCGCGGAGCCAGGCTAAATCAGCCGGGCGCCGCATTAGTCCTTTGGCGAAAGAAGCCAGTGGAATGCTATCCTCGTTGCCTGACGACTTCGATTATAAAGCCGCTATGAGCGATATACTGGCTCATAAATATGTAGTCAAAAAGTGAAGATATTTGTTGACACCAACGTGCTTCTTGATGTTTTTCAGGAGAGGAAACCACAGTATGACGCCTCCGTTTCTGTCTGGGATATGGCGGAGCGAGGGCAGGTGTCAGGCTTCGTTTCAGTGATTAGTTTCAACAACATTTATTATATCATCAACCGGTTCCGCGACAAAAAACATGCGAATCGTGCAATTAAGCTGTTGCGAGGCACGTTCAGCTCGGTTTCCCTTGACGAACAAATCCTAAACCAGGCGATAGATTCCAAGATAAATGATTTTGAAGATGCTATTCAGTTTTTTTCAGCCGTCCATGCAGGTGCTGATTTCATCATTACTCGCAACAGCAAGGACTTCCCAAAATCAAGTGTTCCTGTTTTGACACCGGAAGAATTTCTCGCAATATTGGATGCGCAGTAAAAATAAGAAGACAGATAAAATCTCTCCTTCACAAGCCTTGAAAACACAGACGCAGTTGGAGAGAAAACCAAACTCATGAATTATTTGCTTCCATTGATTGGAGTTCATGGTAAATTGATATATATTTCAGCTTAGAAAATCAAAATGGAGACACTAATGGAAACCGTAAGAATAACAGTTTCGCAATCACACGGAGGTGATTTTATCAAGTTGACTCCACCTCTTAAGCAATGGATGGGGACACAAAAAAAGTTCACAGCTTTCATCTCCGGCGACAATCTTGTAATAAAGAAAACCCACTCCCTTGCAGATTTTGCCGAAACTCCGGACGCAAATTTTATTCCTATTGAAGAAATAAACAGAGAAATACATTTGTCGAGAAATACGAGGAAGTGAACATTGTTTTAGATACAAATGTTCTTCTGTCTGGAGTGCTTTGGAAAGGGAGTCCGCATCAGGTGCTTCGGTTTGTCCTCGAAAAGCATGCTTTACCACAAAGCAGAGAGACCTTGGCCGAATTCAAAAATGTTTTGTCGAGAAGTAAGTTCAAACGCATTCTGCAGGCAAGATATTTAACGGAAGACACCATCGTGGAGACTCTGATAAAGACTTCGACCCTATATGAAGTGTCAGAAGATGTTAAAGAACTTTCTAGGTCTGTGAAAATAAAGGATGTGAATGATTTAATATTTATCGAGCTTGCACTTTCATCACACTCAAGGCTGATAGTCTCTGGCGATCAACATCTGCTTTCGCTCAAAAATCTTTTTGGAATTGATATTTTGACTGTCCAAGACTTTTTGAAGGTAAAGGAAAGACAAACGAAAGGATACCGATGAAAAATATAACTGGGTTTTTAGTATTGATCTTGTTCTCGGCAGGGCTCTTCGCCCAGGAAGCGAAATCCCCTTTGCCGTCTGCCGATGACATAAAGTCCGCCATGGTAACTGTGAAGGATGTCTTCAAGGATGAATACAAGAACCTAAAGACGACGGATGACCGCAAGGCACTTGCTAAGAAGCTCCTCGAGCAGGCGGCGGATCCGGCAAACAGTCCGGCAACAGTATATGCGATAATATCGGAATCTGCGAAGTTCGCAAGCGAAGCCGCCGACATTTCTCTTCTAATCGAAGGGACGAATCTGCTTGCTTCCCGATTCAAAGGAGAAGGCGTCCGCCAGGAACGCTACAGACTGCTTAAATCGGTCGAAA
>DYRX01000485.1 GCA_020718525.1 Victivallis vadensis | reverse complement strand
GCCGCCGTGAAAACCGTTCCATTCTCGGAATTGGAAATGAAACTGACTTTCCCCTTCAGATATTTTTCGCTGAGTAGCTTCACGCTGTAGGTGCCTATTCCTCTGCCGTTGCCTTTGGTCGAGAAGGATCTCTGGAAGACCTGCAACTGGACATCCCTTGGCATCACGGAATTGTTGTGGCATCTGAATATCGCCGCATCCGCGGTTTTATCGCACGAGAGCGTCACTGTCTCGCCTTTCCCGCTCGCCTCCAGTGCGTTCTTGAGAAGGTTGACGATTATCCTGTTGAGCAAGACCGGATCGCTTTTGAACATGAAGCCTTCGCTCGCCTGAGAAACGGCTATTATCCTGTCCGAAGCGGCATTGTTGTTTTTAAAAGACGACACTATTTCCTCCAGGAATTTCAGCGAATCTATGCTTTCCATGCTCACCGTGAGTTCATTGTTCTCGGCGGCGAGCAACTGCCTCTGGCATTTTATCTCGTCGATGAGCTGGCGGGACGAGTTTCTAAGGTCGTCCTTGATTTCCTCGAGAGAGAGAAGGCCGTCGTTCAGCAAATCCGCGATGCCCATTATGCTGCCCGCGGTGTTCAGCACGTCGTGGAAGAAAATCTTCTCGAGGACATGCCTCCTCTTCTCGTTGCTGATGTCCGAGGCCATTATAAGGCAGTAGTTTTTGTTCTCGTGCATGAACTGCCTGCCCCAGACCCGCAGGTCGATGGAGCTCATGCCGTCTGAAAGGATCCTTATGATCCTGCATTCCCTGTTGGAATACATGCCGCCTATCGCGTCCAGTATTGTAAGCACGGCGCCGCAGGTTTGGCATGCCTCCCCGGTGCCACAGCCGGATTCGGCACTTAGCGCATGCTGGCACGAGAGCAGTTCTCCCGGGCGCAGTCCGACGAAAATCTCGCAGCCCTGCTTCGCGGAGAAATCCAAAAGCACCTTGTTTCCGTAAATTATCTGCCTGCAGTTGTTTAGGATCATCACGAAGTCCGGCATGGAGTCGAGAAGCTCGCACAAGATGTGCATGCTTGTGATTGTGTCGCTCTGCCTTTTCAGCAGATCCTCGGAGACCCTTTCAGGTGATGCGAACTGCGTGCCGGCAATCTTGAATTCAGTTTTCATGATCGGAATTTTCCATTGGATTTGTGAAGCCCCGCCAGTTCGTGCTTATTCTAAGGAGCCAATTGCAATGGCAATATCTCCCCTCATGATGGAATTATAACATCATTCAAAATGATGTCAAGCCTTTCATATGACTATGAAAGCGATTGTCATGACCACGCAGGAGACATCATCGGGTTTGAGAAATGGTATCAGGCGTCAATAGAGGATAAGCTCTTTTCCGGCGACCTTTCACGGCAAGCAATCTGCACGGATCCAGTGGCGGTCGGTGACATCAGATGGATTGAGTACCTTGTGGCGATCTACGGAATTGGACGGAAGTCCATTCTTGGAGTCGAGGACAGTGCGGTGGCTAAGGTCATTCGGGAGGAGCATGCAAGCTATGGACTGAAAATTTCCGGACTGCGGTCGGAAAATGAGGATCCTAGCCTGTGGAATCAGAGACATGAGATCCTGCGGAGACAGGGCTTCGCCCGCGAAGACGGCGGCATAGTCCAAAACGTCAGGATGGTGGCGGAAAGATGGCAGGGCGTTGTGGCAAACGCCAGCGCCAAGCCGCGGCTTTGCCCCGAAAGGGACCTGAAACGACGCTTTGAAAGAAAAATGGAAGGCGACTGCACAAGACTGGAAAATCGAGGGCAAACGTCAAGGAAATGTGAGAAAATAACGTGTGCGAATGAAGAAAATATGAA
>DYRX01000172.1 GCA_020718525.1 Victivallis vadensis | reverse complement strand
TACCCACCTCTTTCTGGGACACAACATATCCCTGGAAAGTCTGAGCAATGACATCTCTTGGATAAGCAAGGCTACTGCCATGGCCGTTTGGGGATGCTCTACCGCAGAGACCGGATCTTGAAGACTGACAAAATGGACTTGCTTGTTAAGTGCGGATTGACAGTCAATGACAATCGTCCCTATTGGCAAGTTATATTGAAAGTGCAAATCTTGATTTGATCGTAATTCTTGTCGACCGGTGTGCAAAATTACCGCCTATTGGGAAAGATGACCTGAAATACCTGCGCAAGAGACTGTTTGACTCCAAACTACCGCAAGGAATATTTCTTGCCCTTGCAAAAGTGCTCACGATAGATCAGATGAGTTATATATTGACTTCTCCAAAGACCAAGGATGTGTTGGGAGATAGCACCGAGATAATCATACGATCTCTATGATCCGGAAAATTCAGAATCTCCTGATGCATTCACAGCGAGGATCAATGAGATGCGGGAAAAACTTAAAGATACCAATATAAATCCTATAACTGCATGTTTCATAAGCTGTCGCACAAAATCGGACAGAGAAAAGCTACCATATCCATTCAAGGATGAAAGATCCGAATATCGCTTCAGTGGTCTGTATGTTTCAAAGGAAATTCGGCCATGGATGGTATCCTTGCTGAACGATCTGTTGCCGGAGCTTGAAAATCGTGGAGTAAAATTCACCTTTGAAGAGTCAAACCGCACCTATGGCAATTACATAGACGTATTCACTTCGTTATTCACCGAAAGAGGTGCCTGCTTCTCAGGATGAAATCCGTATTTTTCGAACAGCTTTAGAAACTTGAGTTCGAGAGGAGAGCCGACTCCGGCCTTATATGCTTCAAGCCAAGGTTTCGGATCAAATGTGTCGCTTTTCTGCAATGGTAGTGATTCCGGCGCAGAAGATGCCGGCATTTCCAGATATGGCAGTGCAAGGGGCAGGAAAGGATGTCGTGATGTCTTTGGTTGGAATAGGTTTTCAGACACCTGTAGCAGGCGGTCTCACATCCTTCATGTCTCAATTCTTCAATTGTGCGCTGGGCGATGAGATGGAATGTCAAGGGACACCCAAACTGGTCCACCTTGGGACGTCTGAAACTGTGCCACTTTAAGCGGAGTTAATTTATATCCTTCATCAACATTTGGAGGATATATGTCAAACGAGCTTGAGGCGAGCATGAGAGATGGCATCAAAATTCTGTCGGAGCGTGGGTATTCGAACCGCAAGATCGCGCGGAAATCGGGTCAGATGGGGGGCCGCCCGGATAAAGATTCACTGAACTACGTCGTTCAGCGATTTTTTACATCTAATAAAATGCCAAATCAAAAACATGGGAGAATGGCATCAAACTGGGATAAAGGGTCTGCGGTGAGGACTTGAAAATTCCAGCGTCAATTCTCGACAAGGGCTTCGAGCTCGGAGAAAAAGGAGTCAAGGAGTTCGGCTTCCGGGACTTTGTTGACGAGTACGCCTTTTTTGAATATTGCCCCGAAACCGGATGCCCCGGCAATGCCAAGATCCGCGTCGGAGGCTTCGCCTGGACCGTTGACTGCACAGCCCATGATTGCTATTTTGCACTCCTTGAATTTTCTGCCGTTTTTTTTTGTCTCCTCTATTCTTTTTTCGACCTTGTCCAGGATTTCAAGCAGATTGACCTTTGTGCGGCCGCATGTCGGGCAAGAGACGATTTCCGGGCGCGGACGTCTCAAGCCAGCCGCCTCTAGGATTGCGATTGCGGCGCGAAGCTCCTCAAGCGGATCGGCGCTCAGGCTGACTCTTAACGTGTCTCCTATTCCCTCTAGCAATAGCGCTCCGATCCCGACAGATGATTTGATGATGCCAGAGTAAAGTGATCCGGCTTCGGTGATTCCGACATGAAGCGGATAGTCTGAAAGTCTGGAGAATCTTCTATAGGCTATAACACTTGACAATACACTTGAGGCCTTGAGAGAAACCTTTATTTTTTCGACGCCGAAACGTTCGAGCATACGGCACTGCTCAAGAGCTGAGTCCACCAGAGCCGCCGCCATTGCCTCATGCCGATCCGAGACAGATGCCGCAATTTTTCTGCGCTGTTTTTCGGAGAGACTTCCGGAGTTTGCGCCGATTCGCACGGGGATGCCGTAATCAATGAGCGCCCTGGAGAGCGCTTCAAGCTCCTTTTCTCCGCCGATATTGCCTGGGTTGATTCTGACGGCATGCGCTTTGGCTTCGATCGAAGCTATTGCAAGGCGATAGTCGAAGTGAATGTCGGCAATCACAGGAATTGGACTTGAAGAGGCAATTTCTGCAAATGCCTTGATGACAGACTTGGAAGGGACCGCGACTCGGATGATCTGGCATCCAGCTGAGGCGAGCTGAGCAATCTGTGCAAGAGTTGCGTCCGCGTCGCCGGTGTCGGTCTTAGTCATTGACTGGACGCTGATTGGGGCACCGCCTCCAACAGCTACACTGCCTATCATGATCTGTCTGGTTTTTTTTCGCATCGCGTCAAGTTGATCCAATAATTTGAGGGAGTCCGATCGCAAGATATTCCTGCCATATCTATGAGTCAAGGATAAATTGAATAAAAATCCAGTCATCCTGCCTTCAATCAAGTTTGTCTTCGATGTCGTCGGAAGCCTAAGGGGCTCTTGCAAAACAACTTTGCCATTTGCCACCAGTATTTTTAGGACGGAGAAGGCGTGTTGGATAAAAGAGCCTGTTGCATAAGTCGTAAAGCTAGCCGTTGCGGAAGCCATTGGAGTTCACGTAGCGTGTTCTTTTTGGCAGTTTAATTTTGGAAAAACTGCGGAAGCCGCAGTCAGCCGCTTAATACGTACGGTGTCGGGAGCTTTAATTTCAGCAAATGGCTCCTACATGACTGGCGTGAAAAGGGAGCAGGAGATTTCCGCAAGCTGACGGAGCAGTCCCTTGTTTTCCACGTCTGCAAGCTTGAGCTCCGTCGAGGCGGAGAATTCGTAGATGAACTGCTTGTGCAGTTCGTTCATGAAATCTCCGCCCTGGACAACGAAGTCAAGCTCGAAGTTGAGCTTGAAGCTCCTGACGTCGCAGTTGCTCGAACCCATGAACGCCCATTCTCCGTCAACAATCATCGCCTTCGCATGCGAGAAGGAGCCCTCCTTCTCGTATATCCTCACTCCGGACTCGAGAAGCCCCGGAAAAAGGCTCTGCGACGCATACTGGACATACCAGTGGTTGTTCTTTTTCGGGACAATGATCCTCACCTCTATCCCCCTCGATATGCTTGCGCAAAGAAGCTTCCAGAAAGATTTTTCCGGCACAAAGTATGGCGTCATGATCCATACATGGCTTTTCGCAGTCATAACCGCACACATGAAGACTTTCTCCGTCGCCTCGTAATCCTGGCCAGGACCTGAGGAGACTACTCTCACTATCGAATTTCCGTGTCTGGCGAGCGGAGGGAAATATTCTTTCTTCAGGATTTCAAAGACATTTTGAGAGCTCACATAGAACCAGTCCCGGACGAAGGAAAACTGCAGTTCTCCAACGGCTGGTCCCTTGACGAGGCAGTGCAGATCGTGTATGTATTCGTCCTTTCTGCTCCATCGGATGTCATTGTTTGAGCTTATGTTGATTCCGCCTATGAATGCTGTTTCCCCGTCAATTACGAGCAGTTTCCTGTGGTTCCTGAGCTGTACAGCCCAAGGCATGATAAATCTGTTGCGGCATGAGAATGGCATGATGGAGAAATTTTTCACGTTTTTGCCGTAGCGCCTGAACATGAAGCCCGCCTTCATGCTTCCAAACCTGTCATATAGAACCTTCACATCGAGGCCTTCGCGCGCCTTTCGTTCCAGGGCACCGAGTATTTCCCTTCCGACCGCGTCGTCCATGATGATGAAGGACTGGAGGTGCACGCTCGATTTCGCCTTCGAAATCTCCTCGAGCATTCTTGGATAGGCTTTGGTTCCGTCGTTGAGGAGTTCAAGGCTGTTGCCGTCGAGAGGCATCGTTCCTGGAAGAAGCCTGTCAAGCGCCGACTGGAAAATCGGATACGAACTGCGGTCTCCTCCCGAAAAGACATGCTTCACCTGCTCCCTCTGATGCCCGCCGAGCGCCTTGTGCATCGGATCGTGCTTTTTTGTCCGTATGAGCTGATCTGCGATGCGGATCTGCAGTTCGCTTGAGCTGATCTTGTTGATTCCGAAGACGAGATAGAGGAGAAGTCCGAAGAGCGGGAGATAGAGGACTGTCACAATCCAGAGTATCGCCGTCTGCGGCTCGTTCCTCTTGTTCAGGAGAATGTGGATGATCGCCGTTATTTCGATGAGAAGTATCGTCACCCCGTAGTATGTGATATGAAAATAGTCGAAATATGGGCCTACGAACATTCAAAACCTTTCGAATTGCCTATTCAATTTCCAGAAAATCCGGGAATTTTGTAAGATCTTCAAACCCTCCCTCAAGCACATGGACGACATCTTCAAGCCTGATCCCTCCCCATTCGGGATAGTAGAGTCCAGGCTCGATTGTAAGCACATTGCCGGGCTCCAGCGGCTCCTCGGACTTCGCATGTATCCAGGGAGCCTCGTGAATTTCAAGCCCTACACCATGCCCCAGCGAGTGGATGAATCCAAAATGACCGGATGCGTTTTTGCCAGTCATAAAACCATGCTTTTCAAGGACTTGCTTTGCCTTGTTGTACATTTGGCGCGGGACGGCGCCTGCCTTGACCATCGCCTTAGCCTCGTCTCTCGCAGATCTGACGGCCTTGTATGCCGTCCGCAGTTTCTTAGACGCTTTCCCCTTGACAAATGTCCTGGTCATGTCTCCCCAGTAGCCACTTTCGCAGTCTCTCGGAAAAATGTCAATGACAATCGGCTCGCCCGCGCGAATGGGACCTCTCCCCGTGTTGTGCGGCTCCGAGCTGTCTTTTCCAGAACTTGCAATCGTTCCTCCTACTCCACCTCCACGCCTCACAATCTCGACATTGATTTCGATCTTCAGCATCTCCGAGCTAAGTGGCTTCCTACCCAAGTAAAGAAATCCGTCTGCACCAATTTTTGACCTGGATATGATCTTTACGGTCTTCTCCATGGCTTTCTCCGCATCCGACATGGATTTCAAGATTGCGGAAAGCTCTTTTCCCGTTTTTACCTTCCTCTCTGGAAAGAAATCCCCGATGCAGAGCTCTGTCACGGCTCCGGCGTTCTTGAGGATCTCTGCCGCCATGCAGGGCGTACTGCGGGGAAGAATCCATTTGTCTGCTGGAAATCTCGACACTATGCCGCGAACGACAGCATCCAATGATGGTTTTGCCGCGCCGTCAGACAAAGATTCCAAGAGGAATTCACTTCTTTCGTAGACCTTGATGCCGGGCTTCACCTCGTGAAGCGCCCTTCCCAGCTCAAGGATTGGCACCACGACCGCCTCCATGCCTGCGCATGAAAAATATATGAAAGGATCTGGACAGTTGAAGCCGCTTGCAAAAAATATGTCCGGCATGTCCTGGCTTGCACCAAATATGAATTTTCCTATCCGCATTTACATTGCCTTTCATCGGAGCAAATTTAATGTATGCAAAGAATCTTCCCGTCAAAATAACAGCAGAGCTACAAATGAAAAAAGTCGCCTCTTGACACATTGATACAGCACCTGAAAGCGACGGAGTGCTTGAAAATATCTCATTCCAAGCTAAAATCAAGTCGCAGACCCTGTAAGCACTTGTCTGCCGATCCGGATAGTTCTTGAAATTGCGGAATAAGCATGAAGAAAAAGAGAGATAAAATTTCACTTTATGCATCGCCGATAAAGGCGGGCTTTCCCTCGCCTGCGTCTGACTACATCGAAGGCAGGCTGGATCTCAACGAGCATCTGGTCAGGCATCCAGCCGCGACTTTTTTTCTTAGGGTCTCCGGCGATTCGATGACAAACGCAGGGATTTTCGACGGTGACATACTCGTGGTTGACAGGGCAATTGCCGCAGAAAACGGACGCATAGTGATAGCTGTCCTCGACGGCGAATTCACTGTCAAGAGACTGGGCTGTGAAAGAGGCGAGCCCGTCCTGATCCCCGAAAACCCCAAATACAAGCCTCTCAAGATCGCCACAGGCTCGGATTTCCGGATATGGGGAGTCGTGACTTATGCTATTCACAGGACTTGAAATGATTGCTCTAGTTGACTGCAACAATTTCTATGTCTCATGCGAAAGGCTCTTCAACCCAAGACTGGAGTCTCTCCCTGTTATCGTCCTCTCCAACAACGACTCCTGCGTTGTCTCGAGATCAAACGAGGCAAAGACCCTTGGGATTCCAATGGGCGCCCCCTTTTTCTCGATCGAGAAAATCGTCAGATCGGCGGAAGTCAAATTTCTTTCGTCAAACTATGCGCTCTACGCAGACATCTCTTCAAGAGTCCTTTCTGTCCTTGCAGACTTCGGATTTCCGCTTGAACAGTACTCGATAGACGAAGCGTTCATGGACGTCTCCGCCTGCCCTAGGAAAAATCTTCAGGCGCTGTCAGTTGATTTCCTGCAGAGAATAAGGCAATGGACTGGAATTCCAGTCAGCGTCGGGATCGCGGAAAGCAAGACCCTTGCGAAAATCGCAGGCTCCATAGCAAAGAAAAAAAATACGATCCAGACGGAAGTTTTTGAGGATCCTATTGTTCTAGATGAGATTCTTGGCAGGACTCCCTGCTCGGATCTCTGGGGAGTCGGGGCTAGATTTGCCAAACGACTATCCGCCAAGGGGATATGCACTGCATTGGAGCTTCGTGACGCAGCGCCTTCTGTTCTGCGCTCTGCAATTGGAGTTCAGGCTCAGAGGACGGCGATGGAGCTCGCAGGAGAGAACTGCATGGCGATGGAGGAAATTCCTCCGCCAAGAAAAAGCGTCTGCGTTTCGAGGTCATTTTCACGTCCAGTCTCTGAGATGGAAGAGATCGCCGAAGCTCTTTCATCGTATTCGTCGGGAGCTTCCGCCAAGCTCAGAAAGGACGGACTTCTTGCCGCCGAGATTTCGATCTTTCTGCTGGAACGCAGAATCAATGGAATAGCCGCTTCGCGCTCGCTGTCGTATTCTCTGCCGGAAGCGACAAATTCAGCTCCACTGCTGATCTCAGCCGCAAAAAATCTTCTGGAAAAAATTTTTGTGCCAGGGATTTCATATGTCAAAGCCGGCGTCATTCTCCTCGAGCTTTCTTCTGCAAAAAATAGACAGGGGACGCTTTTCGGAGACGAATCTTTGCAAAAGACGGAGAAGGTTTCATGCATAATTGACTCGATACGGGAAAAATATGGCAAGTATTCGATTTCATACGCATCCGAGGGATTTGGAAAAAACTGGGAGATGAGACGAAACTTCCGATCTCCGTCATATACGGGAGACTGGAATTCTCTGCCTGTCTGCCGCTAGATTTGTAATTCCGGGACAGGCAAGCTTCATTCTTCCTTTGCGCCTTTGCGCCTTTGCGAGAGAATATTTCGTGCGTTTTATCATCAACTAATGGGAATTACGCCCGACAACGATTTATGCACTTGACTGGGCAGACCTTTGCGCAGTCGCCACAGCTTATGCATTCCCCACTGCCAATCTCATGCCGGACATCAAGCCCCATCGGACAAAGCTTGTCGCATTTACCGCAATTGATGCATTTTGAAGCATCAATGCCTAGTTTGCCAAAGACAGATATCTTCGCGAACAAAGCGTATATCGCTCCAAGCGGACATGCGATACGGCAAAAGATTCTCGATACGAATAGAGCCGACAAGATAAATCCTGCCAGGATTAAATATCTCATACTGAAAAAGCCTGAAGAGTATATCCCGTCAGTCTGTCCGCTGGAAAGTTTGCCCGGAAGCGAAGCCGTAAGGGTTCCCTTCGGACAATGAACGCAGAAATAAGCCCTGTACCGAGGTGTCTGAACTGGATGGCTTTGCGGTGAACTCACTAGAAGATCGGCTTCAGCCAGCATGTTTGGCAATTCAATGGGGGCAGGCTGAAACGTCTCACCGGAAGGGACAGTCACCGCATCAAAAAGGATTCTCTTTTCAAAAATCTTTTCCCCGCCATCCTTGGCGACGTATACAAGATCAAGCTCCGGAGAATGAACGGCCTTTTGACTGATGTTCTGGAGAAAGGTCTTCACTTCGACATTGCCTGACTCGTTCTTGGCGATCTCCGGTTTCGGCAGGTTGAGATAGCCGGAAACCTCGAAACCGAACAAATACGGCAGAAGAACAACCAGCAGAAAAAGAAGAATGTATTTCCCATAGCGGAGAAATCGCGGAATCGCCAGTTTGCGTGTGGGAAATTTCGCGAGAAGATCCTGAAGAAGACCAAATGGACAAACAAATCCGCAGACCAGGCGTCCTGTAAAGAGGGCTATGGCAAGGACTGTCGAAATGGCAAGAAGCGGAATCTGCTGAATAGCCGAACTGTATGCGAAAACTCCGATCGGACATGCCATCGTCGCCCAAGGGCATCCATGGCAGTTGAAACCCGGCGCACATATCTTCCTGAAAGAGAGTCCGAACATGTTCAGATTCATCAGCCACGCCGATATCGCCGCAGTGTAAAAACGAAGTCTGCTGAAATAATTCATGCTTTTGATCAGCTTGCAGTCTTTTGACCGTGGCACGCACGGCCGTGATTGTTCACATTCAGGTGGGACAGTCTTTTTGCCGGAGAAGCTCCGGTGTAAGACTGTAAACATCGTAAAGCTTGCCGTCCTTTAGAAGAAACGCGTCGAATGATGCTCCCTCCGTGTATTCCGCCTCGCCATAGACCTTCTCTGCAGGGGAATCTGGAACCATGGAATACACTTTCCTCCCGCCGAGAAACAAGGCAAGGCAGAGCATCGCTAGTGTCAGCCCAAGAAAAAATATAATCTTGTGGGTCTTCTTCATGCCCGAAAAATAGCACGGGAATGAATGAAAGCAACGTCGTCAATGCAAAAAATACACTGCTGAAGCCCGTCCCCGTATTCCGAGAGAACGCAGAAGATATACTTTAACAGCGAAACACACGGAAAACGTT
>DYRX01000171.1 GCA_020718525.1 Victivallis vadensis | reverse complement strand
GGTTAAATTATTCAAGTGTATTACGATTAGTATTTAAGGGACAGGACACTAGTCATTTCCCTTAACAATGTATGTATTTTGGTTTGAAAGAAAGAGCTTTTGCGGTAGTTTATCCGGGATTCGGAAGGCATCTGCCAGTAGATGGCGAGACAAAAAATCACTTTTTCAAAATCTGAAAATATAGAAAGGAGCGCTTATGTCAGGCATTTTCAAAGCATACGACATCAGAGGCATCTATCCAGAGCAACTTGACGAGAAGACTGCTGAAGGCATAGGGAGGGCATTTGTCGAGTTTCTTGGAGCGAAAAGCGTCGTGATCGGAAGAGACATGCGTCCGCATTCGGTAAATATTTTCAACGCTCTCTCAAAAGGCATGACAGAGCAGGGGGCGGACGTTATTGACATCGGAATGTGCTCCACGCCGATGTCCTACTATGCGAACGGTAAGCTGGGAGTTGACGGCAGTGTGATAATAACGGCATCGCACAACCCCGCCGAATGGAATGGATTCAAGCTCTGCAGAAAAGACGCAGTGCCGATAAGTGGAGCGACCGGGATTGCAGACATCGAAAAGATCTTCCACGACAAAAGCTGGAAGACGAATGTTTCGAAAATCGGAAAAATAAGAAAATATGACATTGCGCCGGAGTATGGCGAACACCTTCGGGGATTTGCCAAGCTCGATAGAAAGCTCAAGGTTGTTGTTGATTTTGCCAACGCCATGGGCTCGCTAGAAATCGCAGGCATCAGAGACCTCTTCGAAATAATTCCACTATATGAAAAACTCGACGGAACTTTCCCGAATCACGAGGCGAATCCGCTGAAAACCGAGACACTCGATGTGCTCTGTGAAAAGGTGAAGGAGCATGGAGCCGACTTTGGAGCCGGATTTGACGGAGATGCGGATCGCTGTGGCTTTGTTGATGACAAAGGTGAAATAATTCCCATGGATCTCTTCACCGCTCTCATCGCCCAGGACATACTTTCTCGTGGTCCCGCGACCATCCTATACGATCTCAGGAGCAGTCGGGCCGTGAAAGAATGCATAGAGGCGAACGGCGGCAAAGCGATAATGAGCCGAGTCGGACATGCATTCATAAAGGCGCAGATGCGCGAATACGGCGCAGTTTTTGCCGGAGAACTTTCTGGTCACTACTATTTCAAGGAAAATTATACTACCGAATCCCAGGGACTCGCATTCCTCATGCTTGCCAATCTCATCTGCAAGACCGGGAAAAGGACGAGCGAACTGCTCGCTCCCCTGAGAAAATATTTCTCTAGCGGAGAAATCAACTCGAAAGTCGCCGATGTCCCGTCCGTCATCGCTCAGATAAGAAGCAAATTCAGCGACGGAAGACTTTTTGAACTGGACGGAGTCTCGGTTGAGTACAAGGACTGGTGGTTCAATGTCCGGGCTTCAAATACGGAGCCTCTGCTCAGACTGATCGTCGAGGCAGACAGCAAGCAGAAGATGGAAGCTAGACGCGGCGAACTGCTGAAAATCATACGCTCATATAGTTTTTCAGACAAATAATTTCATTGTTTTGCTGAAAAACTATCATCGAGAAGCTGAAGCTCCGCACAGCTTCTCAGGTTTTCATGACTGCCAGGCAATCTCGGCCGCGGACTCTCCATTGCCAATCCAGACGAGAGCCTGGACTAATGGAAGCCATTGCGTCCTGTAGGTACGGTGCAGGGAGACAGCGTGCCTTCAGCACGCATGATCCTATTTTACGATGGATTCCTATGCTTGAAACCATAGGCTGCGTCCCTCCGCCACTCCTGCGGCTAAAAAAGTGCCACTTTCATTTTCACATGTCAAATCTGCTAAGGCGTACGTGCATGCGGAATAATTTTCGGAAAGCCTCTTCCCGATGCCATGCGCCTCTGACTTGGATGCTTTGCCGCTGGCGAAGCATTTCTTCTTCCACTTGCCGTCTTTTTTGATGTTCATGACAACGTACCAGTTTTTTGAACCTTTTTTCTTGTAAATCGTGCGACACCTCTTATATTGCGGGTATGTTCATTATCAGGCACAATCAAATATGGCACCTGTAGATCCGTAGGAAAATGGTTGAAGTGAAAAAAGGAAGGCAGTTGCAAGTGTTTGGTGTATAGTTGTTTAGCCAGCTTAGCTCAGTGGTAGAGCTACGGTTTTGTAAACCGTCGGTCCTCGGTTCGAATCCGAGAGCTGGCTCCAGTTTTCAAAATTCCCAATTTCTCCTATGCTAGATCATCCATAATCGCCAGCAAATAAGCAGGGACGAAAATTATTTTCAGTCTTTTTTTATGATACTAGCTTGTAATCAACGGCGATTCAATTATGGGATCACTGTAATTTTTATCATGGAACTTTTAGCCGACATTGATTCGAGGTTCAATTCGGCATAGATGTAGAAGGTCAGAGGCTCTTTGATGCTTCCGGGGATTTTTTCTATGAAATCCAATTTTTTGTCAATGAGGACTCTGTTGTTGGGGGCGAGTTCGAGCGGCATGAGCCTGAGATTTCCCTTTCTTTCCGGGATTTCCTTTTTCCAATCGGCATCCTTGAGATTTGTCTGGCCTTTCCATTCGCAGTAGTTGATTGCGATGTTCAACTGCTCGTCCATTTTCCATTCGTAGCACATGAATGAATTCGCCCCGCAGTTTCTCAGGGCGAACCTCAGCATTCCGGCTTTTCCTGCGGGAAATTCTTTTTCCGAACTCAGACATTCGAGCTTGACTTCGTAATTTTTCAGTTTGGGGAATTTTAGTTCCGGGGTTTTGTCCATCTGCTCGTCTTTTGGAGCGGCATGGATGATGGGGGCGACGGCTGACAAGAGCATGAGACAGAAGGCGCAGAAGACGAATTGAATGGGGGATGGAATTTTCATTGCTGCAGAGAAAGCTCTCTGATAAGTTCGTGTTTCTTACCCGACTTCATAAGGGATTCTCCGACGAGGAAGGCCTTGTATCCTGCATCCCTGAGAAGTCTTGCCTCCTTTGCTCCGAAGATTCCGCTTTCCGCCACACCAGGCAGTCTTTCAGGGATCATTGGAGCCAGGCGCAAAGCCGTGCCAAGATCAATGTCGAAGGTCTTGAGATTTCTGCTGTTGACTCCAATCAGGCCGGCGCCAGCCTCGAGGGCCGTTTCCAGTTCCTCCTCGTCGTGGGTTTCGACAAGGGCCTCCATTCCATGCTCCCTGCCGAGCGAGAGGAATCCGCGTATGCTCTCCTTGTCGAGAGCGGCGCAAATGAGCAGAAAAGAATCCGCGCCATGCGCCCTGGCTTCGACAATTTGCGCCTCTGAAACTATGAAATCCTTGCACAGGAGAGGAATTTCCACGGAGGGCCGCAGAAGATCAATGTAGTCTATCGAACCTAGAAAAAAGTTCTTTTCGGTGATGACGCTGATTGCAGACGCTCCGCCGTCCCTGTAGTCGCAGGCAATCCGAAGCGGATCGAAGTCAGGGCATATGAGCCCCTTGGATGGGGACGCCTTCTTGATTTCAGCTATGATTGCAGGGATACCGTCTCCCTTGTCGAGCGCTCCGACAAAATCAAGGGCAGGCCTGCGATCCTTTGCCCTGCTTTTCAGCGAGGCGAGATCTCTGCGAGCAGTTTCGATCTCAGGGCGTTTTGATTCGATGATCCTGCCAAGTATCCCGTCAATTTTTCCGATATTTGTCATCTGTTCGTAAGCTTGTCCTTGAAGACATACAGGATTATCCCGATTATGCCGCCGATTTTGAAGGGCAGGCAGTATGGGCTGTTGTAGAGGACCGAGACGGGCATGTCTTTTTCCCAAGTGCTACCTATTTCGGACCCAAGGAATTTCACTATTCCGACAAAGACATATAAAATCCCCAGATAGGCGACACAGAGAAATATGGCGTAGAGGATTTTTGTCATGTTCGTTTCGAGCTTGTTCTGAAGATGCTGGGCCGGGGACTTCACATACGAAGATCCAAGTTTTCTTCTTGACGGCATATTTTCTGTCTCCTAGAGTCTATGGGCGTTTATTTATGGACAATGGCGGCGTCAATTCCCGGAATCGCGCTGAATACAAAATTACCATCTACAATGGTTGCCGCCGCCCTTCCCTTCACCTTCCAGCCGTCGAAAGGGGTGTTGCGGGACTTCGAGAGAAATGAGGAGCTGTCTATCACATGCTCGAATTCCGGATCCAGGACGGTGATGTTGGCGGGAGCCCCCTCGCGAAGGGTGCCCATCTCAGAAAGGCCGAGGATTTCCGCAGGAGAAGAACTGAATTTCCGCACAAGCTCTGCAAATGTCAGGACGCCTTTGTGGCAGAGTTCCGTCAGGCATAGGGGGACGCTTGTCTCCAGTCCGATCACTCCGAATGGAGCGTAGTCGAATTCGACCAGTTTTTCCGTTTCTGTATGCGGTGCGTGGTCGCTTGCAATAGCGTCAATTGTGCCGTCCTTGAGGGCTTCAATCAGAGCAAGACGGTGCTCTTCCGATCTCAGCGGCGGATTGACCTTGTAGTTCGTGTCGAAGCTCTTGATTTTCTCGTCGGTCAGGAAGAGATGATGCGGAGTCGCTTCGCAGGTCATTTTAACTCCTCTTGCCTTCGCCTCCCTGATCATGCGGGCGCTGTTCTTCGAACTGAGGTGCTGGATGTGAAGCCTTGCGCCGACCTTTTCCGCGAGAATTATGTCTCTGGCGACCATTATGTCCTCTGATTCCGCAGGGATTCCGCGCATTCCAAGAACCGTTGACCAATATCCTTCGTGCATGACTCCGCCGCTGGCGAGAGACTCGTCCTCGCAGTGGTCGAAGATGGGTAGGCCAAAAGACTTGGCATACTCGAGGACATGCCTCATTATCTCGTGGTTGTGGACGCATTTCCCGTCGTCAGTGAGCGCAACGGCCCCGGCTTTTTTCAGTCCGCCGATGCCTGACATCTCCTTGCCTTCCTGCCCTTTGGTGATGCAGGCGGAGACGAGCACCTTCACGAAGCCCTCCCGCTCCGCATGGCTCTTCACGTATTCGATTGTGCTCGAAGTGTCTGCCGGTGGAGAGGTGTTCGGCATGGCGACAATCGCGACAAAGCCTCCCGCCGCAGCCGCCATCGTCCCTGTCCTTATCGTCTCCTTGTCGTTTCTTCCAGGCTGCCTCAGATGCACATGCAGATCAATGAACCCCGGAGCGACAATTTTTCCCTCCATGTCGTACGACTTCGCTTTTTTAAGCTTTGCCGGATCGCAGATTCTTCCGTTCGAAACAGCAATGTCGGCGCACTGATCAAGCCCCCTTGAAGGATCAATGACTCTTGCGCCTCTCAGAATGAATTCGCTCTTCATATTACTCCCTTTGAAAAGGATTCGTGGACAAATCTTTTAATCCTAACCTGGATCTACGCCTCGAAAAAAGCTCCCCATAAAATATGCTTGAAGAAGGAAAAAACAAGCGCAGGGAAATTTGCAGAGGGAATCCTCTCGTTCAAAATTCCGCCGCAGGGGCGGAGAGCTTCCATGATTTCAGTCCTCATATGACGCATGCCCTGGCGTATTTTGGGATGCATGTTTTCATGCGCGGATATTTTGCCGCCATATAGTCAATGAAGCTCTTGGGATTCTCCCTGTTGTTCGCAAACATGTCGTAGTGTGTCGGGATCGTGAGATCCGGCGAAATGATCCCAGCAAAATCCGCCGCCTCCTGGAAGGTCATGTTGCCCATGCACCCGGAGGAATATCTCGCCGCATCCCTGCCATTTATCGGCAGAAACGCCAGATTGATGCGGAAGCCGCCCAGCTTTGCCGCCCATCCGTCATAGGCACAGCAGTCCCCGGGATGGTAGACGCAGAATCCACCATACTCGATCACATATCCCAAAAAAGGATAGAGACCGCTCTGGGAGTCAAATTGCAAAAATTCGTGGGCCGAGGCGACTGCGCTAATCCTGACGCCGCCAATCTCCGCCGAACGGCCGTCGTTCATAGGGACAATCCGTTCCATTGGAATCCCGCATGCGGCCGAGACCTTCCCAGATGCCGCTTCAGGAATCACAATGGGGGCTCCCGGTGACGCCGCCGCCATCGCAGGAAGCGAGGGCCTGTCTATGTGGTCGGAGTGATCATGCGTTCCAAGTATGATGTCCGCATTGGTCAATTGCTCCGGAAGCAGAAAGGGGGGGATCAGACGCTTCGGACTCTCTGTCAAATACGGATCAATCCATATTGTCTTTCCTGCTATTTTGAGCACGAAGCTGTGCTGTCCAAGCCAGAAAAATGCGAGCGAATCCCTTGAAACCGCATCTATTTCGCCTATCAGTTCCGCTCCTGTTTTCATCTTCTAAGCCCTTTTTTCTGCTTCTGATTTGAAATCCCGCGCTCAAAGGCTCTATTATGGGGCTTTTGGCGAAAAAATCAAGGAGTATTCATGTATAACGCTTCAGATTTGAGGAAGGGACTCAAGGTCGAGGTTGACAATCAGCCGTGGGTTATTAGCGAGTTCGAGTTCTGCAAGCCCGGCAAGGGAACCGCGCTCTACAAGTGCAAGCTTAAAAATATCATCACCGGCTACACGATGGACAGGACTTACCGTCCCACCGACCGCATTGAAAAGCCCGACCTCGAAGAGCGCGAGATCATGTATTCCTATCATGACGGCGCATTCTATGTCTTCAGCGACAACGAAACTTTCGAGGAAGTCAGAATCCCCGAAAAGATTCTCGGCGACAGCAAATACTTCCTGATTGAAAACGCCGAATGCAGAGTCCTCTTCTACAAGGGACAGCCCGTCGAAATAACGCTTCCGGTCTTCATCATGAAAGTCATAACTGAAACCGAACCCGGCGCAAGAGGAGACACTGCAACCAACGTCACCAAGTCCGCGAAGATTGACAACGGCTACGAGATCCAAGTTCCTCTTTTCATAAACCAGGGCGACACGGTCAAGATAGACACAAGAACCGGTGAATACTCAGAGCGCGTCAGCAAAGCCTGATCATCTCGCCGATCTTGCCCGCAAAAGAGGCGCATTTGCCTTGCGCGCCAGACTCGATTCCGCCTTGCGTGCATTTTTTCTGTCGCACTCCTTTCTCGAAGTATCAACGCCTATACGAATCTCCTCGCCGGCTCCGGAGACGCACATTGATCCAATCCCCTGCGACGGCAGTTTTCTGAGAACATCCCCCGAGCTTCAGATGAAGCAGATGCTCTGCGCCGGCTATGAAAGAATTTTTCAGATTGGTCCCTGCTTCAGGAAAAACGAGCTCGGCCGCATACACAGGGAAGAATTCAGCATGCTCGAATGGTACGAATGCGGGAGCGACTACATCGGCATCCTCGAATTCACAAAAAAAATGCTCGAAAATCTCTCCTTTTCCCTGACAGGAAGCCCCAAGATAAACTATCGCGGACAAAATATAAATCTTTCCCAAGACGCCTGGGAGACAATGACGGTCGAGGACGCATTTGCGGAATTCGCAGAAATCAGCCTCGAGGACGCATTGAAAAATGACAGATTTGACGAAGTGCTCTCTTTCCAAATCGAGCCGGCGATTCCAAAAGACCATCCATTTGTCCTCATTGACTATCCGGCTGAAATGGCGGCATTCGCGAAACTCAAGGACGATAGGAGCGAAGTCGCCGAAAGATGGGAGCTCTATCTGGGGGGCATTGAAATCGCGAACACCTACACGGAACTGCTCGATTCCCACGAATACGGACGGCGATTTGCGAATTCCGCAGACGAACGCGCAGGTCTTGGCAAATCAACGCCCAAATTCGACGACGCATTTCTCCATGCCATGAGCAAAGGCATGCCGCCATGCGCAGGCTCCGCGCTCGGACTGGACAGGCTCCTCATGATTTTAGCAGACGCATCCTCCCTCGATGAAATACTTTCACCCTTCAGGTAAAAACCGATACCTGTCTGTCAGGAATTTATCTTGTAAATAAACCATCCTGTCAAAAACCAAAATATCATGCCAATTATATAGCTTGGCCAGGTGCGCTTAAAAAGATGATATCTTTTATTTCTGAGATATGGAATCCAGTTGAATTTATGATATCCAAAAAATAGCAACGTCAGGATGAAATCACCAGTTGAAAAACAGATGACATCTAAGATAACATAAGAAATGTAATTAACAAATATTTGCATTTTTCATCTCATCCCTATAACTCTATATCATGTTTGATGATGCCTGCCTGATCCTCTCAGGACGACGGATGATGAAGTAGAGCGCTGCACCCAATATGCTGGCGAAAATATTGGTTAATGTCCAAACTGTCTTGTCATTTCCTTGGGAAGACTCATTGTTCAAGCAGTCAACAAGCATCCATATCCAAAACGCAATGATGGCCAGGAAGATGAGTGAGAAAGCGATTGGGATGAGCGAAACAAGAACTGTCAACACTAATTCCATATTTACCTCTCTGTAAAAAGTTCGCGGAGCAGAAGCATATCGAACGCCGTCTCAGGCGGGCTTGATGACCAGCATTTCATTGCCGCCTCGTTGAAACTCATAGGATACATGCCTTATAGCAACATTTAAACCGTGTTTTGAAAAATGATCTTTTGCGAGAGCTAGGTGTGGGGATGGGACAGAATCAGGAAAAAACACTGGAAACACGCGCGGTTCGCGGGCTACGCGCAAGATTTCTTGAAGCGCCTGAATATGAAAATCTGCGGAAAAGTGATCGCCGTACAAAAACAGGAAATGAGAAGAGAGCGCGATGTCAAATTGCGCATTTTAAAAGGAAGAGACGGCAATCCGCCTGCGATGTATCTGCCTTCTTGCTTCCCGAGTTCGAAGTCATCGAGGAACTTATCCATTGCAGACATATATGAATGCCCCCAAGGCACAAGATTTCCCAGTGTAAATCCCATTGATTGTCCTGTCCGTTCGACGTTAATGCAGATCAATCTGGGGCACTCCAAAGTTCTCTTTCAAATCACCACTTCAGAAAATTGCTGTGCAATTTTCATGAGATAATCTGGCGCGGAAGTCTGCGGAAAGACTTACACCCAGATTATCTAGTGTCCTGTTTCCTAAATAACGATACTATGTCTCTTTAATAA
>DYRX01000170.1 GCA_020718525.1 Victivallis vadensis | reverse complement strand
GAGGACGAAGACTTCGACTTGCTGTCCTGGAGCGTCAAGGGCAAGCAATAAGGATCAGACTGTCTTATGTAAAAACTGCGGAGGAAACAAATTCCTCCGCAGTGTTCAGGTACTTTACCGGATGCGGCAAGGACTGACGAAAATATGAGGCATGCACCCAATATTGCGCCTTGATTGTGCAAATCGCCCTGGTATGGCACTTTTGCCAAAAGTGCCTCTTCTTGCTCTCCTCCTGAGCCACTTTCGGCGAAAGTGGCATACTACTGCCGAAAGCACATCTCCCTTCAGACATCTGAATCCGCGACATCGTTAAAAAAAAATTGCAGAATTTAAGAGTATCTTCTTTTTTAATCAGCGAATAACAATCACATAGCCGCGTTGCGGCTAAAAAAAGCAAAAAAGTGCCACTGAAAAATCACAGAGCTTCGGATCTCTGAGGTTAGAGTGGAACGGTGATTGCCTTCACTGAGTCCCTCTCGACGAGCGAGTATGGCAGACGCGTCATGGATGCATTGGCGCCAGAGGTCTTCCCACAGACAGATTTCCATGCCGCATCCGCCATCTCTTCGCAAGGCATTGCCATGGCGCTGATAGGCGGCATGAGTTTTGAGACCAGCGGATCAATGTCGTCGAAGCAGACTAGAGAGACGTCATCTGGAACCTTTGCACCCATGTAGTGCAGATTATTGAGGACTTGGATGGCGACGAGGTCGTTGAATGCTATGATTACGGTGCATTTTTCACGGATTATTTTTTGAAGCCATTCGGAATCTGGGCAGATTGCGCATGGCATTTTATTGCAGTCGAATCCGCCGTTGGCAAGACCTTCGATACGTTCCAGGTTGGTCGGAAATGCATTCGATGGGTCGAAGCCTGCAAGAGCCGCCTTTCTGTGCCCCTTTCCCCGCACATGCTCTGCCAGGGACACTGCTCCTGCAAGATTGTCACAGGCGACATAGGAGACATTTGCGCATGGTTCTATGTCATCCATGAGATAGACACAGTGATCCACTGATACCACTGGAATTTCCGGGCTCAAATTCGGTCGCAGAGCCTTTGCGTGCTTGTGGAAGAATGTCACAGCCGCAAGCATGTTCTTGCGGCATTTCAGAGATTTTAGGAACATTTCGTCCTGCAAGTCGAATTCTATCGCAGAGAAGCTGGCGGATGCCGCCGAAGCTCTTCTTTTGAAACTGTCAATTATTCTCGAATAGAGGGAGTGGCCGAGCTTCACAAAATCAGTCCTGCCCTTGTCGTAGAAGAGCATTATCATGGGGCGTGAAAGGGCCCGTGAATCGGCATGGGATGCGCTTCCGCCTATTCTCATCCCTTTGCGAGGGATTCGATATACGAGGCCTTCCGAGACAAGGATGTCAACGGCCTGCTTGATTACCGCCACGCTGACTCCGAAGGTGGCGGAGAGATCTCTTTCTGTCGGAAGCCTGCCGTCCATGTATGCTCCCGATAGGATGCCGTCCCTGAGAATGTCCGAAAGCTGTCTGTAGAGGTGTTTTCTTCTGATCAATCCATCGCCGTTTGAAAATTGTATCATGATCTTTTTTTCCTGTTTTTTGGAGTGGACGCCTTTGGACGCTCCGCATTGGCGTTCTGCGGCGTTCCGACCGATTCTCTGCTGGCAAGCGAATATGGAAGCACTGCGGACGGGGCTTTTTCAGCGCATTCCCCGGCGAGGCGACGCCACGCCTCTTCCGCCATCTCTCTGACCGGCATCCGCATTGCGCAGATCTTCGGAGAAAGCTCTTCGAGGAGTGGATGGATGTCGTCAAAGGTGATGATAGACACATCGTCAGGGACTTTTAACCCAAGCTTCATAAGCCTGTTCAGGCAGATGATTGCATCGTGGTCGTTGTATGCTACGATCGCGCTGGCCCCAGCCTTGATCGTCTCGTACAAAGATTCGTCGCCGCCCGATGGAAGCAATCCGCATTCAGCTATTTCTATCCCGGAGTCCCTGATCCCCTCGAGCCTATCCCTGCAGGTTGGATATTCAATATTGTCGAATCCGTAAAGGGCAAGTCTACGGTGCCCAAACTTCTTCAGGTGTCCGCCTGCCACCTGGCCGGCAGCGCGGTTGTCTGCACTGATATAGTGGACAGCCCGGCGAGCTCTCTCGCCCTTTCCCAGAAGAATGCAGTGATCCACTGAGACGACTGGGATATTCCGGGGAAAAAGCTCCCTCACCATGCATGCGTCGGAATGGAGAAAAGTCAGGCATCCTGCAAGGTTGCCCCCCATGGAAAGGATTTTCAGGCTCCATGAGTCCTCCTCTGCGTATGGATGCAGTTCGAGGCGAAGTCCGGCAGTATCGGCTTTTTGAGCGAGAATTTCAATGATCATACCGTACATGTTGCTGTGCCTGAGGGAGGCAAGCCTCTCCCGCGAATAAGTGACGAGAATAACCGGCTTTGCCTTGATGAATTTGGCCGCGTCGCCACAGACCAGCGTCCCCGCCCTTCTAGACGGTCTCATGACTATCTTGCGCTCCTCGAGAAGAGCAAGGGCCGCATTCACGACCCCCCGGCTTACATTGTATTTCTCCGAAAGATCACGCTCGACCGGAAGCCTGCCGTCAGGAAACGCCCCCTGCCTCACGGCGTCCTCTATCAGCGACGCCAGCTGCTCATAGAGGGGTGCAACCCGCTTGATTTGCATATTTTTCTCTTTTTGGTATTTTTGGTCTTGACTATTTCATACAACGGATAAATTATACAGCAATTGAGAAATATCAAGGAGGCGGAAAAAATGAGAAGGAAACTTAGGCTTGGCATGCTTGGATGCGGGCACATTGCCTGGCGGCACATCGCTTGTCTGGAAAAAATAGGGGACTGCTCCGTTGTGGCTCTGGCGGATCCGAACAGGGATATGCTCGATGAGCGGGCGAGGCAGGCTGGAGGAAAGCCGGAGAAGTTCGAAGATCCGCTCGGTCTGATAAAGGAAGCGGACATTGACGCAGTCTATTTCTGTGTTCCTCCCTTCGCGCATGGGGCGATTGAGAAGGCGGCCGCCGAGAGAAACCTGCCGATCTTCATCGAAAAGCCCGTCGCGCCAAGCCTTGCAGAGGCGGAAGAAATATGCGCGGTGCTGGGGCGCGATCAGATAGTCTCTGTCGCATACAACTGGAGATATATTCCCAACGCTATGAAAATGAAGAACTTATGTCTGAAAGAATCTCCAATATTCTTCCGCTCGGAATGGAAGGAGAAAATGCCGGGCGCCGCCTGGTGGAGAAAAATGAAGCTATCCGGCGGTCCTCTTGTCGAGCAGGCAAGCCACCTTTTAGACTTGGGACTATATCTGATCGGTCCAGTCAAGCGCGTTCTTTCTGCGGCGATCAGAAACGACCGGCCAAGAGATGACGGAGACATTCCGGATTCTCTCATCGCTGTTTTCGAGTTTGAAAATGGAACGACTGGTGAGCTCGTCCACACCTGCATGCTCAATCAGCTCAGGCACAGGATAGGCGTGGAGCTGATTTTTCCAAAGATGGAAGCCCGGCTGGAACGTGACGGAAGACTTGAGCTTATTTGCGAGAAGAGGAGAGCAGTTCATGGGGCGAACTCAGACAGACTGCTCTGCAATCTGGACAGCTATGAAGCCGAGTCCAGAGTATTTCTGGACGCAGTCCGAAGCGGAGACAGAAGCAGAATCAGGTGCACATATCACGATGCGATGAGGACACTGGCTCTTGCTGAAGCCATATATGAATCCGCCAGAACAGGGAAGCCGGTGCTTCCCGCCAAAGTCGTCCCGCACACTGCAACGTCAAGTCAAAGGAGAAAAGGATGAAAGTTGAAAGATTCGAAAACAACCCTATCTTTTCGCCATCGAACACCAAGCCTTTCATAGAGGGCTTCGAGACCACAGGCGCCCTGAATCCGGCCGCCTTCGAGTTTGACGGAAAAATACATCTTCTGCTCCGGGTGGCGGAATGGCCATTGCAGGACAAGCCAGGCGAGCTTAAGATTCCCATGCTTGACATCTCTACAACGCCTGCAAATATGAAGACCATGACTTTCAGAAGAGACGATCCGGAATGGGATTTTTCCGACAGAAGAGTCGTCAAATCCGCAAAGATCATATACATCACGAACTTCTCCTATCTGAGGCTTGCCATCAGCTCAGACGACGGCGTAAATTTCACCATGCACGACTCCCCTCTGCTCTGGCCAGATGGCAAGTATGAGAGCTTTGGGATAGAAGATCCCAGAGTTGTTGAAATTGACGGAGAATATCTCATAACATATTCGGCCATAAGCAGACACGGAGTCACCAGCAATCTCGTCTGCACCAAAGACTGGAAAAATTTCGAAAGGAAGGGAGTGCTGTTTGTGCCTGACAACAAGGACATATGCATATTCCCTGAAAAGATCGGCGGCCGCTATGTCTGCCTGCACAGGCCTAGCCAGTCGATGCTCGGTAAACCGGACATATGGATGGCGTTCAGCGATGATCTGATACACTGGGGGGGGCACGAATGTGTTATGCAGACACGTCCAGGCAAATGGGATTCCGCAAGAATCGGATGCGGTCCGTCGCCGATAAAGACCGGGAAGGGCTGGCTCAGCCTCTATCACGGCTCCGACAACAGAAACTACTACATGGGTGCCGCACTCCATGATCTTGAAGATCCCCGCAAAGTGATCGCCAGGTCGGAGACGCCGTTTCTCTCCCCAGAGGCGGAATATGAGAAGCACGGATTCTACAATAACGTAGTTTTCTGCAATGGCTGTGTCGTCAGAGGAGATGAAATCCTTGTCTATTATGGCGCCGCAGACGCGTTCACCGCCGGATGCAAGGTTAAGATCAGCGAGATTCTCGCTAGTCTGAAATGAAAGGATGCGCGAAAATATTCCGGGATTTTCAGGAGACACCGTCACTCGATGCCAGGCCGGGAAACTGCAAGAAGCTTAAGCGAAAAAAGGAGCTGGCACATGCTCATTGATCTCAATGGAGAATGGGAGCTTGCAAGTTCGGATATTTCCGAGAGCTTCCTGCCCTTGCCTGAAAAAATAAGCATGCCATGGAAGTCTCCAATTAAATCCTGCGTGCCAGGAAGCGTCCACACGGATCTTGTTAATTCCGGAATGATGCCGGATCCATTTTTTGCCGACAACGCTCCAAAATGCCGCTGGCCCGAGGAAAAGTCCTGGTGGTATAAAAAGTCCTTCAATGCGGCCAGGGAGATTCTCGACGCCGAGTCTGCGGAGCTTATTTTCGAAGGACTGGATCATTATGCTGAGATTTTTCTGAATGGAGAGCATTTGGGGAGCGCAAGAAATTCATTTCGCACACATGCCTTTGATGTCAAATCGAAGCTCAGGGAAGAAAACACACTGATCGTCAGACTCACTAGCGGGCTTGAGCTCGCCAGGGACGAGGGCATAGAGGGATTTCCAGTCAAGAGACGCAGGGATGATCCAAAAAGAATATGGCTTAGGAAACCCCAATACTATTTTGGATGGGACTGGTGCGAAGCACTCCCGGGAATAGGAATCTGGCGAAATGTCCGGATAGAGGCATATTCGGACGGAAGCATCGAAGGATTCAGGCATATCTTCAAGAC
This sequence comes from Victivallis vadensis, assembly GCA_020718525.1. GTDB lineage: Bacteria > Verrucomicrobiota > Lentisphaeria > Victivallales > GWF2-50-93 > DYRX01. The sequence continues at coordinate 3,459 of DYRX01000170.1, read as the reverse complement.
AGAGCAGTCGTGCGGGATTCTGGAAGTCTCGGTGACAGTCAACAATCATTCCAGCTTGTCATCCAGAGACTACAGTCTCGAACTTTCTCTGATCTCCCCCGAGGGAGAGAAAATCCTGGAAACGCGGGACATATACTGCTCGCCAGGTCTCAACTTCGCAAATTTTTCGATAGGAATCAGTAACCCCCTGCTCTGGTGGCCGAATGGTCATGGCAGGCAAAACCTGTACGACCTCGATGTCCGCTTGAAACGGAATGGAAGGAAGCTTGCCTGTTCCGGAGGGAAAATCGGTTTGCGGACAATTGAAATTGACGAGACGAGGGCGCCGGCAGACAAAAGGCGATTCGCCATCAAGATAAATGGCACGGCCATATTTTCACTGGGAGCAAACTGGGTTCCTTTGGATTTGATTCCTGCCGGAGGCGGATCTGAGAAGCGCAGGCGTCTGCTATCTTCTTTCGCCGGATGCGGAGGCAACATGCTAAGAGTCTGGGGCGGAGGATTTTACGAAGATCCGGAATTCTACGAAATATGCGACAGGCTTGGAATCATGGTCTGGCAGGATTTCATGTTTGCCTGTGGACCGGTGCCGGACTGGGACACGGAATATCTTGACGAAGTCCGCAGAGAAGCTCGCTGGGCTGTGAAGACCCTCAGGCATCACCCTTGCATCAGCATCTGGTGCGGAAACAATGAGAATCAATGGTGCATTGGCGAAGGCCTATGGTTCAAAGCATCGAGAATCATCGGCGAAAACATATACAGCCGCATTCTTCCTGAAATCGTACATGACCACTCGCCGGAAATTCCGTATCGGCCTGGCAGTCCGATCGGCGGAGACAGCCCAAATTCTCAGCGGGCCGGAGACATGCATCTCTGGCTGGAAGGCTATGCCTCGAAAGACCCTCTGATAAATGTCAATCCGGCGTCGTACGACAAATGCGAAGCTCCTTTCATATCCGAATTTGGCGTGCAGGGACCGCCGCATATGAAATCATTTTCGTCTTTCCTTCCCAAAGACGCGCTTGACTTCCGCAATGAGCTCCTCAAATTCCACAACAACGACTGGTCGGACTCCAGAACGATTCAGGGAATCGGAATGCACTACGCCAATCCGGATCAAATAGGAATGGATGACTATATCTTATTAGGTCAGCTACAGCAGGGCTTTCTCCTCGGATACGCAATTGACAGCTTCAGATTCAGGTGGCCCGATTGCGCAGGCGCTCTCATTTGGATGTGGAACGATTCATGGCCGGAAGCCTGTGGCTGGACCCCGCTGGACTACTATCTCCGAAAAAAGGCGTCATATTATTTCCTCAAAAGATCGTTCAGACCAGTCAAGGTGATTGCAAGACCCATTGCTGGAAAAATTGTGGCAAGAGTGCTTAACAATAGCCCGGAGCGGATTTCGGCAGACTTGGAATATGGCTGGATTCCTCTGGACGGATCATGCTTCAGACTGAAGAATATCCGAGTCAGCGTGCCACCCGGAGATGTCGCTTCATTTGAGAGCTCAGACATTGTTTCAGATACCGAAACTGGCGACAATTCCGTATTTGTAGCAATCCTGAAAAATAGGTCGAAGCTAATAGACCATGCGGTCTGGAAGCATCGTCCGTGGAGAGAGATGAAACTGCAAAAGCCGGAATTCAAGATTGAAGAACGCGACGACAAACTTGTTTTTCTAGCATCGGCATTTTGCCACGCTGTGCATTTCAACGACGAAGGCGAAGATATCTTTTGCGACAACTATTTTGACCTTTTCCCTGGTGTGCCATATGAGACAAAAGTCATCGGAAAAATTCCCATAGGCAAATGGGAAGCATTTGATCCGGACAAGGCAGGGAGCCTCCCTTGATAATATTTTCCAAAGGATGGAGCACGGATCTTGACGGTCCAGGACAAAGGCTCGTCTTCTACATGAAGGGATGCAATATGAGATGCTCATGGTGCGCAAATCCAGAAAGCATTTCACCCTATCCGCAAATATTGTATTACCCTCAAAGAAGTCCTCTTCCTCCAAGCTACGCATGTCAGCACGGAGCCATTTCCGAAGATGGGAGGCTAGACAGAAGCAAATGCACATCATGCCTCGATCGCGGATGCGCAACGATATTCAGAAATCCAGCTTTTGAACTATCGGGCGCTGAGATGCGCCCAGAAGATTTGCTTGAACTTTCCTTGGAGGCAAAGAGGTTTTTTGGGAAGGATGGAGGCGTGACTTTTGGTGGCGGAGAGCCGACTCTGCAGTCCGACGATCTCCTGACCGCGCTCGGGCTTCTCAAGCAGAAGGGCATACACAGCGCAGTGGAAAGCAACGCATCCACAAAAAGCTACAGTAAAATAATAGGCAACTGCGATCTTCTCATCTCCGATTTAAAGGCAGTAACTGCGTCTAAACTGAAGAAGCATGCGTCTTTCGCAAAATCCTCGCTCATTCTAGAAAATCTGATGGATGCCGCAGTCCGCCAGGACAGCTTCATCTTGAGAATCCCCATTGTTCCTTTTCTAAATGGCAGTAAATCTGAATCCACGAAGATCAGAAATTTTGTTGAACTCATGAGGGCAATGAGAAAAAAAGAACTGGGCAAACCCCTCATTGTCGAAGAAATTAAATTGCATCACTATGGCAAGCCCAAGTACCTGGCTCTAGGACTCGAATACACAGCAGATACAAGGCAAGAAACTATATAAGTAATCAGTCGCTGATTCCTGTGGGAAATGTTTTACGACATTTTCCAGACCGCCGGCACCCAAGTATCGAAGGCTCTCGGAGGAGCTGGAGCACGGATTCTGTAAACGAACGTAGTTTACTGAATACGTACCTTTGGGCTGTATTTCTCCGTTTTTTCCTCGGACGACATTCATGTCGCCTTTCGGTCGGAACAAAAATATCCAATCCCAAATCTTGCCCGCCAAAATGACAATTTTCAGCCTAAAAGAGTATATCTCTGGGCAGGACTAAAAATCTGAAATTCTTGAAAAACAATTGAAAAACAGGCCAGTTTATGCTATAATAGGAAAGAAAGTGTCTTATCGTGTGTCATTAACAAGCAATTAGTGCTACTGTGCAATACAATAAAAATTGGAGGCGAGCATGACTGAAAAGCTAGGAACAGGTGCAAAAATGCGCAGGACGCCTTCAACGCCAAAGCATGTCCAAGAGCGTCCGTCCAGATTTACCCTCATCGAACTCCTCGTCGTCATAGCAATCATCTCCATTTTGATGGCAATCCTACTGCCGGCATTAAAAAGTGCTAGAGAGATGGGCAAGAGGATTAGTTGTGCTAATCTGGAAAAACAGTTGTATCTTGTGTTTTTAAATTATTTTGACGACAATGCAGGCAATTTCGTCAATTCCATGGCAGGTGGCGGCAACGAAGATAATCTTTTCTGGTATTACATTCAGACTTCCTAACCCGTGGAAAAAGGGATTGTATCGTTTTCAGTCACCGG
>DYRX01000484.1 GCA_020718525.1 Victivallis vadensis | reverse complement strand
GTGTGAGACAACGTTCGGCTTTCCGGAAATAACCAAATCAGCCTCAGGAAATATCAAGTTTTCCGGCAATGGAGCGTTTTTACTCCTAAGCAAGGCTCTAATTGCGTTCTCTCTTTTTGCCGACAACATTCCAGAAGCCGCCCTTGGCTCCGTCAATTCGTTCCAGTTTTTTCATCGCCTTCAAAGCCATCGCCTTCAAAGCTCGGATATTTCTTTCTATAGAGCGCTCAGACACACCAATTTGAGCTGCAAGCTCAGAAATTGTAATATCAGGGTTTTCAGACGTTATATCAATAATTTTCCCCGACGTTTTCCCCGACGTTTTCCCCGACGTTTTCCCCGACGTTTTTTGCATTCCCTCCACGACTTTCTTTAGTGCGAGGTCTGGAGATCGTATAAATACTGCTGTAAAAAAGCAGTCTGTCTTGAATATTGGTTCAAGTAGCCCAGCATTCTCCATGGACTTGCGCATCTTTTCTATTCCGGAGCCCAGACGCTCGACTTTGTGAAGGCGGGAGAAAAGGTCGGAGACCAGCTCGTTTCGCCGGACTGAGACGTTTCCGAACTTCTCCAATGTTAGCCCCTTGGGCAAGCCGCCCGGATTCACTATCTCTACCCGGTTCGTATACCTCGACGCTCACCTGCGTGCCGGCGATGCTGTAATCGCGATGGATAAGGGCGTTTACAACGGCCTCGCGGAGAGCCTCCAACGGTATTTCATATATGTCCTTGCGTTCGATCCCATGTATTTCACTGCGGATGTTCAGGTGTTTCATCAGAAAGGACATTGCCTCCTTAAACTGCGTCAAGAGGTCGTCGCGGACATCGCGCCGGTCATATACGTGTATTTTATCCGTGCCCTTGAATGCGACAAGGGTCATTTGAGCTTGGAGAAGGTAGGCTTGGATGTCTTTAGCAAAGAAGAGAATGCCAGCGTTCTTTACATGTCTGTCGTCGGCAACCTTAAGACTGCGCAGGAAGTCCGGCACGAGAGCAGTGCCGATGCTGATGCCAGCCTCTCTGGTGAAACTTTTCACTTTGGATCTGGATACGTGGTCGAAGGTGAAGCCTTTGACTGTCCGCTCTTCGAATGGGATCGGCTCGTTCTCCGAAAACATTATGCGCAGTTCGTCGTGGCTCATCTTCTGAGTGGCGCCGTCGAGACGCCTGTAGTAGCCGGATCCGCAGGAATACGGCTTCTCATCGCCTTCCGAAACGATGACAGCGACTATTTCTCCTACCTGCACTATCCCGACGGATATTGGAGGTTTGCAGTTTCGCGCCAGGCTGTTTATCTTTGCCTTGAGGTCATTGGTCAGCCGTTCCCCGATCACTGAATCAAAATTACTCAAGCCTTTGTTTTTTTATGGATTTCTAATCGCAGGAAAATATTATTTGCCATGCTCTGTGTAAGCAGAGCTTTTTAATCCGGGGTCTCAAAGTGGCGCTCAAACGCCGGCACTCCAAGGATGCTCCGCATCAAAAAGCAGATTACGGCTTCCAGATGCAAAGAGCAATTCTTCTTGCGTTCTGGAACGCCGACATCCTGTCGGCTTTCTTAAGATACCGAGCTGGTGCTCGGTGTTCCCGGGGGAACTAGAGAAAAGACAGCCTAAAGGCTGGACACCAACATAGAAAAAATATTGAATACTGAATTTCAATAAAGAATATTGAATGGAAGAAAGTTGACGGTTTACAGTTGCGGAAAAAGACTATTTTAAGCACAGATGAACACGGATACACACGGATTTTTTGTAGCCGTCAAGCTTGGTTTAGACCGAGTTACGGAATGAAGTATGGCTCTTTCGCCGAAAGAGCCTCGAGCCACTTTCGGCGAAAG
>DYRX01000483.1 GCA_020718525.1 Victivallis vadensis | reverse complement strand
TCGAGGATTTTGGAGCAAAGTATGATTTCATAAGAACTTCATCCCTGAAGGGTTGTGGTCTCATTGGGTGCATGCTTCATATTTCCGTCAGGGGCAAGACAGCATGAGTATTGCCCCTGCCAAAAATATCTGAAAAACTATAGCACGATTGCGCACACTGCAGAAAATTGCGGTGCAATTTTCATTAGACAATCTGGCACAAGTGCCAAATGGCGAAGTTATTTTGCAACAGCCCCGGTAAAAACTGAAGTCTAATTATTTTACAGCCACTGAGGTCTCCAGGCGATTTTACCGTCAACTATCGTCATGGCAATGCCAGTGTTCAGGATTTCGTCGGGCGGGAGACTGAGCCAGTCTTTGGAAAAGACCGTGATGTCGGCCTTTTTTCCAGGGCTCAGGCTTCCTATTTCGTTCTCCATGAAGGATGCGAATGCATTCTCCATGGTGTAGGCACTGAGCGCTTCCGCATGCGTCATTGCCTGCTCAGGGAAGAAGGACTGCATATCGTCTCCCTTTCTCGCGATCATCGAATGGAGATTGATCAATGGGCTTATGGTTGTCACAGGTGAATCGGTGCTGGCTCCTATTCTAGCTCCGCTGTCGAGAAGGGAGCGGAAAGCCCATGCGCCGGTCCGGCAGCGCTCCTCTCCAAGCCTCTTTTTAATCCAGGGAATGTCGGCGCGGCATAGGGAGCCTTGCATCATCGCGATGACGCCCAGCTTTCCGAATCTTGGGATGTCTATCGGAGAAATGTGCTGGGCGTGCTCGATCCGCCAGCGCAGATTTTTGGCGGATGGTATTTCGGCGAAAACAGATTCATATGCGTCGAGTGTTTCCCTGACTGCCATGTCGCCTATCGCGTGAGTGCATAGCTGGCACGAATGCCTCGCGGCGATAAGTGCTGTCTCTCGGAGGGAGTCTTTCGACATGAGGGGCATGCCGCAGGTATCATTTTTGTCGGAATATGGCTCGATCAGCCAGGCGCTGTGTGCTCCCATCGCTCCGTCCATTATGCGCTTGATCGCTCGGACACTCAAAAATTTTCCGCTTCTGGCAGTCAGTTCATCGAGGCCGGATTCCAGCGGTCCGTCGTCTTCGCCAAGCATGGCGTAGATTGTAAGTTTCAGGGCCCCGCCGATGTCGAGGCGGGAAAGCATTTCAATTTCCTTGAAGCCCAGCCCTGCATCATGGACGCATGTGATTCCATTTCTGAGGCACTCTTCTGCGGCAGACTCGACGGCTTTTCTGAACTCGGCGTCTTTGACATGGTCCGGCCGTTTCTCCAATTCGCTTTTCATCAGCCTTAGCAGGGGCGTCATCTCGTTTTCATAAAAGAGACCGTCTTTTCCAATGCATTTATCGCATCCGTCTTGGGGAATGGCAAATCCTGATTTCCGCATAGCAAGTTCATTTGCGAGAAGCATGTGGCCGGAGGAATGAATCAGCAGAACTGGGTGTTCCGGACATCTTTTGCTGATCTCATGATGGGTGGGATAGCTTCCGTCTGCCTTGTCTCCGACTTTCCAGTCTTCCTGATGCCAGCCGCGTCCGACAACCCATGAGCCTTTAGGAAGCTTTTCCGCGGCAAGACTAATCTTTTCCAGCAATTCCTCAAAGGATTTGAGCTTGCCGAGTTCAAGTCTTAATTTGGACAATCCGAGTTTCAGAAAGTGCGCATGCCCGTCTATGAGGCCTGGGCATGCAAGCCCGCCGCGAAGATCAATCAGCTCGGCCTTCGGAAGTCGCGAGCGCAGTTCACGCAAATTGCCAAGCCCCGCAATTCTGCCATTTTCTACTGAGAGCGCTTCGGGTCTGCGCCAAGAATCGTCAAGAGTTTCAAATCT
>DYRX01000482.1 GCA_020718525.1 Victivallis vadensis | reverse complement strand
AAAATTCCTTTGCCGGAATCATAGAAAAACTCGTTTTTGCCGGAGCTAAGGCGGAGCTCCCTCTTTTCTCCGCTCAAGTTGCAGATTCCAGTGTATAGGGCGTCCCCATTTCTGAAGCTGTCAACTTTGCAGTCGGCAGGGATTCCGCCACCTCTGAGCTCAACCAGGCTGTTTGGGGTGAGGCCTGCATCTTCGTGCAGTAACTTGTTAAGCTCAGAAATCCCGCGTATCTTTTCAACGGGGACGTAGTTTCTGTGCTTTTTAAGTTCATCCAGAAGGGCTTTGGACTCGCGTTTCCGGCAGTGCAGGTCGGTGAGCCCCAAATTGTCGTCGCCAACAAGAAATCCGCCGGCATCCATGTATTCCTTCGCCTTGAGAATTTCTTCTTCGCTCATGGCATAGGTGTTGATCATAGCGAGAACTTTGATGCCCTTGAGTCCCTCCATAAGATTTTCCCTAGTGCGAAATGTAGGGCTGAAGGATGTGTTAGTCGAGAGCGTCCTGAAAAAACTCATTGATGGCGCAAATTTGTCCTGCCGATTGAAAACAATGTCTTCCGCGTTTATTGACTCGTGCGAATAGTATATTGCTATTGGATCGGAAAGGCGCTCGGAGCTCATGACAAGCCTGTCTATCCCTGTCTCCCTAAGTTTCCGGATGGTGTCAACAGCAGACTGGAGCCCCTGGCTGAAAAGAAGCGTTGGCAATATGCCCGAGTAGCTGTCATAGAAGCTGAATCCGCTTTCGCCTAGAAGCAATGCGCGCCAAATCTGCTCTCTCGTATCCTGGTATCCGGCGCTGTATCCCCATATAAGCGCCCTTTTGCTTTTCGGGTTCAGTGCCCCTTGAAGTTCCGGAACGTTGTTGTACTCCATGAGACAATCGAAGACCTGCATAAGGCGTGTCCAGTCATGCCCTCCGAATGACGACGGTGCCTGGGTGCCGGAAATTCCGAGTCTCGCGGCGGGCTGGTATTTCTTGAGCCCCTCAAGTATCATGGAAAAGCCTTTGGCATAGCTAATGTTGTTGAATGTCCGGAAATCGTTCCATGCCGGGTGCAGACGGGCGTCAAGTCTGGCGTCAGGCGTCAGAGGCGGCATGAGTTCCTCGAATGATTTGTAGTCTGAGCCCCAGACTTTGTTCAGCTCCTCTATGCTCTTATATTTGTTCTCTGCGTATTTCCTGAATTCCCGCAGGCAGTGAGGGCTGAAGCAGAAATCAAATTCGCGAGTGTATGAAGTGTATGACTGCTCGTCTCCATTGATGTACGCGAGTGTTCCAAGGCTTCCGATGCTTTTGCCTATCCTGCCAGTTATTTCAGAACTCATCTTTGCGTATTCGGGCGAATTTATACAGGGTATCCTCTCAAGCAATTTTTTATCCTTGGTTCTGCCGTAGTTTAGCAGAAGCGATTCCCAGGCTCCAGTATCAACATGGGCGATTCCGCAAGGAACCCCGACCCAGCCTAGACTTTTCAGATCGTCTGCAAAACAGTTCCCCGTCGTCCAAGGATCTATTGAGTCTCTCAGTATCTCCGCCTCTCTTCCTTTTGGTGAACCGAAAATAAGAAGTTCAAAATCATCCCAGCGAAGCTTGTCTTCCGGCATTGAGATATAGACCGGCATGCTTTTTTCCTGAACCAGAGCTCCGTTTTTCCAGATCCTAGCGCAGAGATTCCCCGAATAGCGCTCAGATTCCGAGCTTGATACCGAGAATTTCCCGTTTTCAGGAACAGTTCTGGCGATAACATTTCCGGATGCATCTGTCAAGTCAACAGTGACAGTGAAATCTTTTCGAGGAGCGAATCCGGTCAATGATCCTTGAATAAGGTCGCCATGGCGGAAGA
>DYRX01000481.1 GCA_020718525.1 Victivallis vadensis | reverse complement strand
CTAGGAGTCTGTCGGTCTCGGAATCCATGTTTTTTCCACCTGAATGATCCCCCGGTTTAGATTTATCGCCGCCCTCATGTTTCTGGTTTCCATTTTACACCGGTGTGCCGGAGTTCGAGACGCCTCCTGGCGGTTAATCACAATCCGATGACCAAAAAATCACGAGGACCGGCAGTCTCGCATATTCTGTTCACGAAATCGCCGGAAGAATCCCGTTTGAAAGCTTGTGGAGCTTTTTGAAGTTATACGCCAGCGTTATTAGATTCCATTCAAGATTGACATTATCAAGCCCACGAAGGTGAAACTGGCGGAACCCCAAGACCGATTTGATGATACCGAATACCGGTTCAACAGTCTCCTTCCGTTTCTTGTACTTCTCTCGACCATCTTTGGTCCTCAGGCGGAAGGCCATTTGTTCCTTTATTGTAGCGCCATCGCCCGGTGGCACTGGTTCGGCTTTCTGTAGAAGATCTTCAACTTGCCGGTGATGGCTTTGTTTCTCCACCGAACAATAGACCATCGGACCTCTTCCCTCTTTCTCGACATCCGCTATGGCCGCCTCGCTGAAATATCCAGTATCGGCGCAGATATCTCTCACATCACGAATTTCAAGGGAAACACTTTCGGAGGCGGGCAATAACTCTTTTTTGTCATTAGCATGATTGGTGACATAGTTGCCGAGTATGAGTAGGCTGCCTTCGGTGTCCACGACTGCCTGTGCATTGTAGGCCTGCTCAAAATGTTTACCATTCCCGGCCTTCATGATGTGGCTCTCATTGTCGGTAAAGTTAAACTGATCCCCAGAGGGAGGGACATCATCCGGAGGATTCGGTTCTCTGCCTCTTGGCGGTTTACCGTTTTTTCGCTGGTTCTCACGATCCTTTTTCTTGGACTCATATTCGGACTGTTTCTGCTCTTTAAGCTGGTTATAGCGTTCTTCAATGATTTTCCGGGCCTCCCGGAGCGATTCTTTACGGTCTTCCCGACGTTTAATCTCGTCAGGAAGAGTCAGCCCATCATCCAAGGGAGTGTTATCGATTTGTTCTGCTTTGCGGGTTAATTCTTCAATCTCCATTTCAAGCTGCTCAATCATTTCTCCAGCTCGCTTGTAACTCACCGCCGAATGCTTACTGGCGTTGGCTTTGATTTTGGTTCCGTCGATACTCACTCCGCCAACTTTCTTCAGATGCCCCATTTGGGTGGCGAGTAAGAGGACTTTTACAAAGGCTTCCTTAAAGGCGGCTCGATTGTTCAATCGAAAACTGCATATTGTGTCATGGTCGGGATGTTGATTCCCACCGCAAATATATCGGACGGCAACATCATAATATGTGGCATGCTCAATCACCCGCGATGAAAAACGCCCTGTCGCGTAGCAGTAGATTAGCAACGAGAGCATCATTTCAGGTGGATATTGTGGACTGCCGCCACCTCTCTCGTTAATCGAGAAATCGTGCAGATCGAGCATTTCAACCGCATCAATAACGAAGTGTACCATGCTGTCTTCCGGAAGCCAGTCCCGAAGGTCGGGAGGGAAAAGCATGGTGGTCTCTCTATCAACCGTTACAAACCTGGCACTCATGAGTGACAGGATATCATTATTCTGGCACCGGTTGAATTCGGAATTAAACCTCAGTCCGACAGACTCCTAGGGATCCGGCGCTCTGGTCGCCGGCGCCTGTGGCGATAACAGTACCCGGCGCCAGACCGGAAAGTTCCGCTCCCTTTGCTGACACTTTGCCGATAACAGTACAGGAAGGACTCAAGGTAGGGAGTATGGCTTTGTCGATGGAAAATAAGGAAAGGAGTTTTTCACTCCAGCTCTGTTTGGTCACATTAAAAAAAGAGCG
>DYRX01000169.1 GCA_020718525.1 Victivallis vadensis | reverse complement strand
CAAAATTATTTTGCTTTTTTTTTCGCCTGGCTCGACCTTTTCGAGCAGGCTCTAGTTATAGCTTTTAATAAACTCATAAAACCTCTTGATTTAACAGGAGCAGGAAGATATACTTCTTAACATGAAATGGCAAGCTGAACTCTCTCCAAATAAATATATTCTTGGCATACTGTCTCTGATTTTTCTTTCAGGCGCTTTGTCCCTTTCACTTCCGTTCTTCAGAAAAGCCAAACATGAAAACAGGACAGTCCGGGTCGCGGCGATACAGTGCTGTTCAGACATGGGAGCTACAGAAGAAAATCTGGAATGCATTGTCAAGCTTGCCAGAAAGGCGTCAGAACAAGGCGCAAAAATTGTGGTGACACCGGAATGCGCGCTTCAGGGATACTGCTATCCGCCGACCTGGACGACTTGGACATCCGGCGAGAAAGTGGCAGACGACGAGATGGATATTTCGAAATACGCGGTGAGCATTGACTCAGAGATCATGATGAAACTTGCGAGACTCGCGGACGACTGCAATATATACCTTTGCATTGGCTTCATAGAAAAATCGGACGGAAAATACTACAATTCTCAGGCATTGTTCGATCCTGCCGGAAAGATTGTCGGCCATCACCGCAAGTGGGCTCACTGGCCTCCAGGCGATTCGGGATGGTGCTCGGAGGGGAATCTTCCAATCCAAGTCGTAGAAACTGAATATGGAAAGCTTGGAATGATGATATGCAGGGATTACCAGTTGCTAATGAAGGCCTTGGACGACGCAGGAGCAGACATCGTGCTATACTCTGTCGGATGGTATGGTCCCAACGAGGAAAACTGGTTTACAAATGTCTTTCCTCACCGGGCAGTAATTCCATATCGCCACCATGTCATTAGCGCTAACTGGTGTGGAAGATACCACGACGACGACTGGCCGGGGCGGGGCTTTAGCTGTATCATCGAGGATACTGGAAAGGTCTTGGCGATCTCAAAGGATCCTCTCAAGGAATGCGTAATTCTTGCCGATCTGAATATTCACTGACCCCTTCGAGGTTATCTGGTCGGATTCTCGGAAGGATCCAGATCAAAGAGCCAGCCATCCTTTCCCTGATATACCAGGCGGAATCCGGAATCGAACATGTCTTTTGCGAGAGGCGGGCAATAGAAGGAGACAAAGGCGAAGCGGGCGCCAGTGATTGAGCTCAGTTCGTCCGGAGAGAGACGAATCTGTCCTGTCCTGAAAAGCTCGATCTTCGACACTTTGCCAGGATCGCTCCAATATCCGAACATTGGGTCAAGCCCAAAGAGATATTGGCATTCGGGAAGCGAGTAGAAAAGCTGTGGAAAATCGCTCCAGAGGAGATTTGCGATGCGGGTATTTTCCGGAAAGCCTCTGTCGCGCCACCAATCGGATAACTCGTTGAACGGCAAATATTTGCGGCGCTGAGTGTGGGAGCTGGCATAGGAAAGGAAGAGAAGAGCTATAATACATAGGGAGAATTTTGCCAGACGCAGAAAGGCCGGCCTTGCCAGGAAATTTTGGAGGAATGGAATTTTAGCTTTCGAGAATTCCGACGTCAGGACTGCGCACGAAATGACGGAAAGGGGGCAGGCATATTCGATTGGGCGGTAGGAGAATATCAGTCCGAAGCTTGCGACGGCGGAGATCAGATAGAGGGCAAGAGCGGATTCAGAGCATTGGATACCGCGGAAGCGCCGAATTCCGGCGAGCAGAAGCATGGAGTTGAAGGCAAAAAGCAGAAAAACTCCGAGATTTTCCAGATAGAATTGGCTTGAAGGCCTAAGCATTTCCTCTCCAAGAAAAACCGGAACATTTGAGCCGAGCATTTTAAGAGGGACATCAATTGACTGAATTTTCCAGACGGTGAAAGTTGCGGGGAACTGGGGATGAAGCAGGAGTCCGAAAAAGAGGCCTAGGGCGGCGGAACTCGGAATAAGAAAGGCGAGTCCTGGATCTTTTCGGAATTTAACCAGGGCAAAGGCAATAGCTGGAAGGAGGATGAAATGCGGCTGGGAATAGGAATACACATATAGGAATGCGCAGAAAAGAGGGAGATAGAGGCGGCGCCAGGAATTTACCTGGCTGATAAGGGCAGTCGAAAGGAGCATGAGTCCCATTCCGAGAAGATGCGGGCGAAGCATGGTCATGCGAGTGAGGAAATATGGAGATGTGCTAAGCATGAGCAGAAACCAGAAAAGACTGGATTTGACGGAAAAGCGGGCGAGGCAATATGCGAATGAAATTAGAAAGAAAAGAATGAAGACAGAAGTCAGCATATGAAATGGGGGAGACGTGTCAAATCCGAGAAGACGCTGGAGCCCGCAGATTTTCTCTATTGCGAAATGAAATGCGAGTTCCTTGTCGTAGAATGAATCCTTCCAGGCGGACATGCTCATTTTGGGGAAAGTTCTTGCCGCATAGCAAGTTGCGCCCTGCTGTGAGATGGCGACATGATAAAACGCGTCGGCGCAGGGCTCGGCGTCCGGAGATGTCACGAATCGGAAATAGAAGATCAGCAGGAATGAAATGGAGACAGCGAGAGTGGAAGATGCGAATGGAGACGAGAAAAGGCTCCGAGCGGAGCCTGCAAGGGACGTATTCAGTAAACTGGGGCCGTTTACTGAGTCCGTGCTAAGAGACCTATTCCCGTTTTCTTCGTTCATGGCTGAAGAACCAGGCCTGGAGATTTAAGATTTCAAGAACAGAACTTACGCCTCAATCGGCGCAAGCATTTTTTTGATTTCCTGGAAATCGAGAGTCTCCACTTCGAGGAGTTTGCATGCGAGCTTTTCGAGGTCTGACTTCTTCTCGAAAACAATGTCAAAAGCCCTGCGCTTGGCTCCATCAATTATTTTTCTTATTTCCATGTCAATTTCACGGGCGGTCTCTTCGCTGTAGCCCTCGGAGCGGGTGATGTCTCTGCCCAGATATATGTGTTCGTCCCTGCCTCCGTACTGGACTGTGCCGAGCTTTTCGCTCATTCCGTACGAGCAGACCATGCGCTTGGCAATCTTGGTTGCGTAGTCAATGTCGGCGCTGGCTCCGCTTGTCACCGAGCCGAAGGCGACTTCCTCCGCAACTCTGCCGCCCATGAGCACCGCGAGCTCGTCGAGCATCTCCTCTTTGCTGTGCGTGTATCTGTCCTCTATGGGAAGATGCATTGTGGCGCCGAGGTAGGCGATTCCGCGCGGAATTATGGTCACTTTGTGGACGGGCATTGCTTTTGGGCAATTCATGGCGACAATCGTGTGACCCGCCTCGTGGTATGCTGTAATTTTGCGGTCTTCGTCTCCAATCTTTCTGCTTTTTCTTTCACGTCCCCATCGGACTTTGTCTCTGGCTTCTTCGAGCTCCTCCATGGTGGCCTCCTTCTTGTTGCGCCTTGCCGCTAGAAGAGCCGCCTCGTTGGTGAGATTTGCCAGGTCTGCCCCGCTGAAGCCTGGAGTGCCCCTGGCGATTATGTCGAGGTCAACATTCTTCGAGATTTTGATGCTCTTGCAGTGGACATCGAGAATCTGCCGTCTTCCTTTGAGATCTGGAAGGTCCATGTAGATCTGCCTGTCGAAGCGCCCGGGTCTTAGAAGGGCGGGATCCAAAACATCGGGTCTGTTGGTTGCGGCAAGGACAATCACGCCTTCCTGCGTTTCGAGACCGTCCATTTCGACCAGGAGAGCGTTGAGCGTCTGTTCGCGCTCGTCGTGTCCGCCGCCGATTCCTGTAAATCTCGATCTGCCGACAGCATCTATTTCGTCTATGAAGATGAGGCATGGGGACTGGCGGCGCGCCTGTTCGAACATGTCGCGGACTCTGCTTGCGCCGACACCAACGAACATCTCGACGAAGTCGGAGCCGCTGATCGAGAAAAATGGAACTCCAGCCTCGCCTGCAATTGCCTTGGCTATAAGGGTTTTGCCAGTTCCTGGCGGCCCAGTGAGAAGAGCGCCTTTCGGAATCTTGCCGCCAAGAAGCTTGAACTTGATGGGATCTTTGAGATAGTCAATGATCTCCTTCGTCTCCTCTTTCGCCTCTTCGGCGCCTGCGACATCGTCAAATGTAACTTTCTGGCTATTCGGCATAATCATTCTTGCTCGGCTTTTTCCGAACTGCATTGCTCCGCGCCCGGCCATCTTGATCTGCCGCGAGAAAAGGAAGTAGAGAAGCCCGATAAGCACAAATATCGGGAGATAGGTGTAAACTAGACCATAGACCCAGCTGTCTTTTGTCTCGACCTTTCTCTCCACGCCTGGACACTGCCTGAGCATCTCGTCGAGATTGTCGCTGTACATGACCTCGACACGGTAATGGGACTGGCCTTCTTCGGAATAGATTTTGATGTCGCCCTCGCTGGCGTCAGGCTTGAATTCTCCCTTGATTATGGCAGTCTTGTCCGTCTGGGGGGAAATTGTCGCGCTTATGATCCTGCCCTGCCTGAGCTCCCTTTCGAATTTGCTGAGATCCCAGTCAACATACTTGCTCTTGCTGTTGTTGTAGATGATCAGGGAGGCGAGAATGACAAAAATGAGCACCCATACTATCAGAGCCGCCATTGACTTCTTAGGCGCCTGGGACTGGTTTGACTGGGCGTTTTTGCCGTCTCCTTGCGACGAATTCTTGTTCTGAGATTTATCTTCCATGCAGGGATAAGCCTTTCAATCTTTGCGGGTGGTGTTGAAAATAGACTCGGAGCATATTGATGGGCGCTTCAAGCCAGATGATCCATTATGCGAGCCAGGATGTCGGCGCCTCTTGGAGAGACCGGCGGTGGAACAGACGATCCGCCGCCCTTCATGAAGAGTATCCAGACAAGATATGCTATGAGCAGAAGAATCAGCAGAGCAAGGAGCACCAGAACGCCGACAATGATGGCATGCTTTGTCTTTTCGCCGCCCTTTTTCGCCTGGTAGGGATTGAAGTTGTCCATCTTCTTGACGGTCGAAACGCCGACCTGGGTTCCGTCAAGGTGTATTCCCGTCTGCGTCTTCAGGGCGGTGCTCACCGACTTGTCTTCGCAGTCGAACAGAATCTCGATTCCGCCGACCTGAAGAATGTCACTGCTCTTGAGCTCTTGCTCTGAGATGGGGACATTGTTCACTCTAGTCCCGTTGGTGCTGTTGAGATCCCTCAAGGTGAAAGTGTTGCCGGTCTTGACAAATTCGCAATGCCTTGAGCTGACAGTAGGATCCTTGAGCGTTATGTCGCAGTTGTCAAGCCTGCCGCATATGTATTTGTCCTGAATGAGCTCGAAGCTTTTGCCTCTGAACTGCTCCGAAAGAACTATCAGTTTTGGAATAACAGACATTGAAAGCGTCTCCGCATTAGTCTATAAGTTTACTTGAACATCACGTAAATTGGACGAGTTTCGATAAAATTCAAATCAAAAGTCTGCACAATAACAGGCTTTTTTCCTTTTCCAAAGGTTTTTTTGAGTTTTCATTACTTTTTTTTCATTGCCTGCGCTTGATATTGGCGGATTTTGCAATAACTTTGCCGCTCCGCGTGTTTTGGATGACACGCCGCGCGACAAAAAATGGAGTCATGGCGCGAACTGAGATGAAAATACAAATCAACCGGGATTGACAAGACATCATGATGAAGAAAAATGATCCTGACCTGAAATCGCTGATCGAGCTCGAATTTGAAAGCAAAAGCCCCTGCATTACGGAAGTCAAGGTGAAGGTTCCCGCCGCGAAGATTGACGAGCAGTTGGAGCACACTTTGGATTTCATCGCACCGAACCTGCCGATGAAAGGATTCCGCCATGGCATGGCTCCCAGGAGCATGCTCAAGAGCAGATACAGCGATCTCGTCAAGGATGAACTCTCGAAGATGCTCAGCAGTGCCGCCGTGGAGAAAGCGGATCTCAAGCAGATGAAGGCGGTTGCGGTCTCCTACCCTCAGGAGCTTCCTTCAGTCTCTTCCGGAAAGGACTACGAATTCACTTTCACAGTCGAGATTGAGCCCGAATTTCAAACACCAAAATATAAAGGACTGGACGTTTCCGTCCCCCACGAGATATGCACGGACGAAATGGTCGAGTCCGCCGTGAGTGACATGCGCAGGCGATTCGCAGATTTTTCGGTTGCGGATACGCCGACAGTCATAGGCGATCTCATCAAGGCATCCCTCAGCTCGGATGCCAAGGACAAGGATGAATTTTCCTCCGTTCCGAGGCATTTGCTTGACGCACCGGAGACATGGATACACCTTTCCAACGAAAAGGAGTTCCTGCCAGCATGCAACCAGGCACTGCTTGGCGCAGTCGCCGGCCAGGAAATCAGCTTCAAATCGGATTTTCCAGCAGACTTCGCGGAAGCAGGACTTGCAGGAAAATCTGTTTCCTACACGGTGAAAGTGCTTGAAGTCCAGCGCATGAAGCCGCTCGAATCCGACGAGGAATTGTGCAAACACCTTAAAGTCGCAGATATGGATCAACTGCGCAAGGATATAAGGTCGCGGATTGAGGGAAGCATCCGCTCCTCAGAGGACAGAGCCCTCAAGGATATGGCTGTCAGCAAACTCCTCGAACAGACGGGACAGTTTCCCGTGCCGCCTTCAATGGTTCAGACTGAAGCGAGGATGATTCTTTCCAGCATGGTGGAACGCCACGTAAGAACTGAAAAGGATCTGCAGGAGTTCAAAGACAAATTGAGCGAGCATTCTGAAAGAGCGAACAAATTCGCTGAGAACAGCGTCCGCACCTTCTACATCGCCCAAAGGATCGCGAAGGAAGAAAATCTTTCTCTTGGCGAGGATGAA
Organism: Victivallis vadensis; assembly: GCA_020718525.1. GTDB lineage: Bacteria > Verrucomicrobiota > Lentisphaeria > Victivallales > GWF2-50-93 > DYRX01. Next base: position 2,424 of record DYRX01000169.1, on the reverse strand, counting down.
ACCAGAACCACGGTGGAGACTGTCGCCCGCATGAACAAATCGGCGAAAAGTAAAAACAAATCTGAGATAGATCCTGATCAGCTTCTCCGAGGCATACTGATGGAAAGAGTTCTCGATTTTCTCTGTTATGGACCAAAAGACGGCAGGAGCTCCGCGGAACAGACTGCGCCTCAGGACGCTTCAGCCGAGCCAGAGACAGAGAAAAAATAATACATCGTTTGAAGGATATAAGCCTAGAACAAAGACAGCAAGGAGGTTCCAATGTCGGTATTAGTTCCTTATGTTATCGAGCAGACAGGACAGGGAGAGCGCGGATATGACATCTATTCCAGACTGCTCAAGGACAGAATAATCATGCTGGGGACGGCGATTGACGACAGCATCGCCAATCTGATTGTCGCAGAACTTCTATATCTGCAGTCGGAAGACCCCAAAAAAGACATCGAAATGTACATCAATTCGCCAGGCGGATCCGTGACCGCCGGGCTTGCGATTTACGACACAATGCAGATCCTCACCTGCGACATCAAGACCTACTGTATAGGACAGGCGTCAAGCATGGGAGCGGTTCTTCTCTGCGCCGGTGCCAAGGGGAAGCGATATGCGCTCGAAAATTCTAGAATCATGATTCATCAGCCCTGGGGCGGAGCCGAAGGAACGGCAAGCGACATACACATCCAGGCCAAGGAGATACTGCGCCTTAGGACCGCCCTCCAGGAAATCATATCCAAGCACACCGGACAGGATATTTCCAAAATTTCAGCTGACACCGAACGCGACTTTTTCATGAGCGCCGAGGAAGCCAAGGCATATGGCGTCGTTGACAACGTCTTCTCCAAGAAAGGACAATGAGCGGCATGAACAACAATTCTTCCGGCGGCAAACATAGTTCAAGATGTTCCTTCTGCGGGCTTCCCGCTGAAAAGGCGGGAATGCTCATATCGAGTCCGAATGCCTCGACCATATGCAGAAGCTGTATCGAAATATGCTCCGGAATGTTCAAGGACGAGGAGAGGAAAACGGCTAAAAACTACAAGCAGGCCGCCCCGCTCGATGTCCCGAAGCCGCTCGATCTCTACGAATTCCTCGAAAAGCATGTCATCGGACAGAACCACGCGAAAAAAGTCCTTTCCGTCGCCGTCCACAACCACTATAAAAGGCTTCTCAACAGCCGCCAGATGAAGGGCGCGTTCAACAAGAGCGAGGTCGAAATTGAGAAGAGCAACATACTTCTCATCGGTCCAACCGGATCAGGCAAAACCCTTCTCGCCAGAACCCTCGCCAGATATTTGAACGTACCATTTTCAATTTCCGACGCGACGACCGTGACCGAGGCCGGATACGTTGGCGAAGATGTCGAAAACATCATACTGCGCCTTGTCCAGGCCGCCGACTACGACATAGAACGGGCGCAAATCGGTATCATCTACATTGACGAGATTGACAAGATTTCGAAGAAGGGCGAGAATGTCTCCATAACAAGGGACGTCTCCGGCGAGGGAGTCCAGCAGGCCCTCCTCAAGATACTGGAGGGAACCATCGCCAACATCCCCCCGAAAGGCGGACGCAAGCATCCCCAGCAGGAATACATACAGGTCAACACATCAAACATCCTCTTCATTTGCGGCGGCGCCTTCGTCGGGCTCGACAAGATAATCCGCAGACGCATCGGCAGGCACATCCTCGGATTCCGACACATCGAGGAAAGAGAGCACAAGACCGTCGAGGAACAGGACATCTTCAGCCATGCCGAACCTGAGGATTTCATCAGATACGGGCTCATTCCTGAATTCATAGGAAGACTGCCCGTGGTGAGCGGCCTGACTCCTCTCAACAGGAACGACCTCATAAAAATTCTCACTGAGCCGCACAACGCCCTCACAAAGCAGTATGTCAAGCTCCTCGCAATGGACAACGTCGCACTCAGCTTCGACGATGCAGCTCTCGAAAGGCTGGCGGACAAGGCAATCCAGAAAGGCACCGGAGCAAGAGGCCTCAGAGCCATTCTCGAAGACGTGATGCTTGACATCATGTTCAAGGTGCCTTCCGAGGACAACATCACCGAATGCCTGATCACAGCAGAGTCCATCGAGGGTGGCGAACCTGTGCTGAAACGCTCTCAAAATGTGAAAAGACAGAACAAAAACAAGCCCAAAGAATTGCAAACCGCATCATAGTCTGCAATATTACGGCTTTGTTTTTTGCGCCCGGGTAGCTCAGCGGATAGAGCAGCAGTTTCCTAAACTGTTGGTCGGAGGTTCAATTCCTCTCCCGGGTACCATTCCTTGAAAATTCCCAATTTCCCCTATGAAAACAGCCACAGGAAACCCACGAAAAACGGCTCCAAAAACTTTTTTAAAATTTAACCAGCTACGCCGGGACGTTCCAAGACTCGCTATCGTTGTCGTAATCGCTATCGTAATC
>DYRX01000480.1 GCA_020718525.1 Victivallis vadensis | reverse complement strand
AAAAAATTACTCCCATAAACGCGATCTTGAACGCTACGCACTGGGCTATCATTCAAATCTTAAAATTGACAGATTCGAGCTCGACAGCGCATCCTTTCTCAAGGACTACTCATCTTTCGCATCACCCTCCTCGGTCAGAAACAATATCTTCACCGGATCCATGCCAGACAAAAGCTCTCCAGCTTTTGCGCCAGTTTACGAAATTTCTCTGGATCAAGGAGCAAACTCCGAGCTTAATTGTGAAATATTTTCCGCAGATTCCTTCGGCGAAGCAAAAGAAAAATCCGCCGAGTTCTCCAGACATAATCTCTACGAAAATGCAGTCCAGGCGCATCGCGCCGAAAATATGAAGCTTCTTGAAGAGAATACTATTTCATGCGGCGACCCAAGCTTTGACCGCTTCGTAAACATCTGGCTCAAACACCAGCTCCACTACAATGCAGAATGGGTGAGAGGCTGGGACATCGGCTTCCGGGACAGCATGCAGGACGCCGACTCCTGGAGACGGCACCGTCCGGAATATGTGAAAAACAGAATTCTAGAGGCGGCAAAGCACATCTACAAGGATGGACACAGCGTCCGCAAATGGGCAAAAATTGACGCGAAACTCTATTTCGACGGCGGTGTCTGGTTCGTCAACACCGTCATCAACTACATAAAGGAAAGCGGCGAAACGTCCGTCCTCAAAATTGAACTGCCCTATCTCGACGGAGAGTCCGGCACCCTTTTGGACCATATGAAACGCGCAATGGATTTTCTTGACAGACAGCGCGGTCCCGGAGGAATCTGCAGAATGGGATATGGAGACTGGAACGACGCTCTCAACGGCATTGATCGGGAAGGAAAGGGCGAGTCTGTCTGGACCAGCATGGCATTTGTCTGGAGCCTCAAGGAATTCATCATTCTTCTCGAAAGGATCTCAGATCCGGATTTCTCCAGATATGCCAGGATCTGCCGCGAACTGGAAAATATCCTGAACGAGAAATATTTTGAGGGAGACAGATATATAAGGGCAGTAACTGACGCAGGCGTGAAAGTCGGGTCAGCCGAAAATGACGAAGGAAAAGTCTATCTCAACACGCAGTCATGGGCGATGATTTCAGGGATCGCCGACAAGGAGCGCGCCCAGCTCATCGTTGAAACCGTCAAAAAGAATCTTTACACGCCGTGGGGACCAATACTTCTTGCCCCGCCATACACAAAATATCGCGAGGACATCGGCAGAATCAGCTCGGACGTTCCCGGAACGGTAGAAAATGGCGCAAACTATGTACATGCCTCAGTTTTCTACGCCTACGGTCTGATCCTGGCAGGAATGAGCGACGAGGCATTGAAAATACTCTGCCAGATCCTCCCATCGAATCCTGACAATCCGCCTGATCAGTCCCTGCTCGAGCCCTTCAACATCACAAACTGCTACGAAGGTCCGCTATCCTCCCATCCGGGTCGGGCCATGTTCGCCTGGAGAACGGGAACCGTAGGATGGTTTTTAAAAACTGTCTGGGACGGCATGCTTGGACTTGTCCCCGAATATGACGGGATCAGCATAAACGCCAGACTGCCTAGCCAATGGGTAAAAAATGGAATCAAAGCCTCGCGAAAAATCCGCGGCAAGGACATCTCCTTCTTCTTCGGAGGGACAAAGGAATTCGGCGAAGGCGCCCATCCTATTGCAAACAATTCCCAAATTCAATACGAGGAAGCTTTGAAAAGAGGCAAATTCCACGTCCAGCTCTAGCAAGGGCATCTTTGCATGCTGATGTGAGCGATTACAATAGCGATTACGAAAATGACAACGATTGGACGGAATTCCAATTATTTGAGAGTAAATCACATGAAATATTCTCTCACAAAGGCACAGAGGCACAAAG
>DYRX01000479.1 GCA_020718525.1 Victivallis vadensis | reverse complement strand
TGAAGGTCGGACCGCTTTCCAGCGCCGACATGACGCACACAAGCCCCTCGGCAATTCCGTACTTCTCCGCAATCCTCCGCACCCTGCCTCCTTGTCATACTTGCCCTCCGCCATGAAATACGGACGACCTCTCAAGAAAAGACAATTAGTCTCGGCATAAATATTCCCCAACGAATCATGGATTGATTCTTTTTCGATGATGATGTCTCCCATTGAAAGATGATATCAACCGTGATATGATAGCATCCGTTTTTTCGGAGTCGGGGCTTCTCAGCGGCAGAAGAATAGACAGAAAAGATCTAATGACGCATTGCCCGAAACAGAGAAGGAAAAATAGAATGAACATCTGTATACTGCGAATATCTGGAGCGGAGCTTGCGGTTGAGTGTGGTGTCTGTGAATTCATAGTCGATGGCAGCACACAGGAGTGCCAGAGCTGCGGAGCTTTGATGTTTCGGACAGATGTGGCCGAGTACCAATTTCTGAAGAAAGTGCTTGTCAACAAGCCCCTTGGACACCGACCGGGGCGGAGAAACGCCCCGGCACGGGGCAGTGTCGCAAGCCGTCAAGTGGAGAAATATGATTAAACTGCAAGATTTTATCGAAAAGCTAAATCGTCTTGAGAAAAGGCATAATTCCATATTTATATTGGTCGTAATGTTGTCTGTCTTAATATTATCAGGGCTCACGATAGGTCTCTCAATATATGGAAAAGTATTTATGCTGGGAATTCCTATTATATTTTTGATGATTTATATAATTTACAACAAACACATTTCAAAGAGCTATGTGCCTGTTTGTCCGTTTTGCGGTAAGGCGCTAGCTCCCGGATGGGGACGGATCATAATAGCCTCTCGTCATTGTTGTTTCTGCGGAAAAAAAATAATAGAAGATTAATTCACGATGAAGCTTGGACTCCTTATCTTATCGGATTAGCTTATAGTGGTAGGAACAATATTAAATTAGTAGTCGCCATGTGCGGAAGCGCATGCACTGTGCTGTGAAATCCATGGGATGGAAAGCACCCAGGTTACTAGATGCGAGATGAAGGGCAAATTTTAGCAAACTCACCCCAGCTGGACCTGTGTAGGAGAATGGATGAAAACAAGTTTTGAGAGAGATAAGGCTCAGGCGCTTCTCAGTTTGGGCATTCTGGTTCCGGCGCCGACGCTGGGAGTGCTTTTCGCCATGTGGATCGCGCCGGGAAGCAGATTTGGCGAAACTGTCTTTGTTCTTTGTAAAATTACGCTTCTTCTCCTTCCGGCGCTTTGGAGCATCTTTGTGCTGGAGGAGAAAATATCTCTTTCACCAATGAGGAAGGGGGGCGCGATATTCGGAGCGCTGAGCGGCGTTTTGATAGCTTCAGCGATTTTGATGGTCTGGTTTTTCTTCGCTTCAAAGTTTGTCAGCGCGGAAGAGATGCGCAAAACTTGTTCTGAGCTTGGTCTCTGCCGCCTGGACTTCTACATATGCGGCGCTCTCTACTGGTCTTTCATTAATTCTATGCTCGAGGAATACGTCTGGCGATCCTTTGTCTTCAAGCAGTCGCGAATTCTTATCGGAAAAATCCCGGCGATAGTGTTTGTGGCACTTGCCTTTGCAGTTCATCACGCTTTTGCGATGGCGTATTATTTTCCCTGGCAGTTGGTCCTGCTCGCCTGCGCGGGGATAGTGTTCGGATCCATCATATGGTCTTGTGCGTATTCCCGTTATGAATCAATATGGCCCGGATATATTTCTCATGTTTTCGCAGACCTTGCTATATTCGCGGTCGGATATCAAATTCTCTTCTGAAAAACTTGCCATTTTCCATGAAATGTGATATAATCCGAGCTTAATTGCGCAGGTGTTCCGAGACACCTGCAACAAATCAAAGGG
>DYRX01000168.1 GCA_020718525.1 Victivallis vadensis | reverse complement strand
TTTTTTCCCTTTCATTATTTGACGATTGATAATGAAAGACAATGGAGTGTTTTATCATTATCAGTATTTTATTTCGGATATACGCAGGAAAAATCACCGCAGTCCAAAGAGCTTCGCTCAAAAAATCGTAATGGCATTGACTGTGGACATTTGAGTCTGTTTCAGCTCAGTATGCCACTTTCGCCGAAAGTGGCACGAGGCTCTTTCGGCGAAAGAGCCATACTTCATTCCGCGACTTGGTCTAAACACCCAGCTTAATGGTTCCAACAAATCAGAGTGCATCTGTCTTCATCCGTGGTTAAAACAGAAGCTCTGTCCTTTTCCGTCTCTCGCCGTTAACATTCTTTTCTTCCGTTCGGCTCTCCTTACGCTTCATCTTGAAATCCTCTTTTTGACGTGTATTTTCAACCTGCAAACTGAAAAATAAGGAGAATTTCAATGCTCGCAGACCGATCCGTTTTTCCTCTGTCCCAGATCCGACTGTCCCTTTCCGTGGCGCTGCTCATCGTTCTTTCCGCCTGCAAAGCCGAACCGCTCAAGCCTTCGGGTTTCATCGAGCACCCTGAAATGATGACGCACTGCGAGCTGATCCCGTTCCAGAAGGTCTGGAAAGATCCGAATGTGAAAGCGACAGACTATGACAAAATCATGGTGGCGCATGTATTCACCAAGAATGACGCCGACAAATCCTGGATGGAGGAGGCGAACGTCCGCACCTGGCTCGACGAGGAAGGCAACGACGTTAAGGAATTTGCCGAATATACGGAAAAGGCCTTCAGACAGGCGCTTTCCAAAAGCAAGAAATACCATCTTGTGGACAAGCCAGGCCCAAGAACGATAGTCCTCGAACTTGCACTCGTGAAGATTGTTCCTGGCAAGCCCGTGCTTGGAGCGGCTAAAAATCTGGCGACCCCCGTGGTCGGTGCATTCAGACTCATGGCTATTGCCGCCGCCCCTGCAAAGACCGCAGTCTCCGCCTCGACAGACTCCCCTCTCCAGGCATCCGTCGCGATAGAAGGACGAATACGCGACGCCATGACTAAAAAAGTGATTGCGACCTTCGCAGACAGGGAAAAGCAGGAGTCGGCAATATTCAATCTCGAGGATTTCAGCGCCTATGGCAATCTCAAGCAGATTGTTGACGAATGGGCAAGGCAGTTTGTAGAAGTCCTTGACAAAAATCCGCTTAAGACTGGCGTAAAAGTGAAGGACTCGGAGCCAGGAATAAAAATAATAAATCCATGATACTATCTTTCCTTTCTTGTCTTTTTTTGAAGGTGCCCCAAAGAACCAAAACGGTCCGCCTTTATTCTGCCCGCCTTAAAGTCCGGCGTTTTTGTCTCCAGACTCCTCTATTGGGAATTATCCTCGCATGCGGAGCATGCACAAGCTATCAGACTAGAATCGGACGTGAAAACTGGGTCGCCACAATGGCGGCGTCCGCCCTTACCAATGGAGAAATATCATACAAGACAAGGCAGTTTCTTGTCGAAAATGCGATTGACGAAGATTACGAAGAATCTCCGGACAAGACAATTGCCAATCTCTCGGAATGCGTCCAGGACGGCTCCGGAGCGACATTCGTATTTTCAGACTACGGAGATGTCCGCCCAGTCCTCAATGTTCTTATCGAACTGTGCATGAAGCAGGCGCTGGAAAGCGATGGTGAAGAAGCCATAAAGTATTGGACATCATGCAATTTCTACGCTTTCAAGCTCCTCTTTGATCCCTCGCTTCGTCATGAGAATTCAAACTCTGACTACCTCTCCGAAGTCGCCGCACTGCGCTACTACAACATCTCTGCATCCTATATTTTCTCCTATTTTTCGGACAAGAAAATTCCTTTCATGTCCACTAGGGAACTGCCGAGCATTTTTGGAAAAGTCATCGTCCAGTCTTCAAAGTCTGAACTATTATGGAATCCGGACAGCTTTGAAAAATTTATTGTCGCCTTCGACTATATCCCGTCCTCTCTCAATTCGCATTCCTACGTCAGCGGAGCTGGTGTTCCGCTCGTCGGCACGCACGACGAGGATTTCATGCCTTCGCCTGCCGACAGGGAGCTTGTTTTTCTCCAAAGGGCGTATCCCATCACCTTCCTGATCAGGTACGAGAACTTTTCCACAAAGACTGGAAGTGTCGAGGCAAACTTTGAGTTTTACAATGACTTCAAAACCGAGAAGCTAGCCATCTGCGGCATTGAAATGCCTCCCACAAAGGATTTCTCGATAATGCTCTCAAGCATGCTCGACAAAAACCGTTTTTTCAAGGACGGACTACTTTCAATGCTCCGCAGTGACAGAATGGGCGATTTGGAGGGGCTCTACCTTCTTTCGCCATATGATGAAAATAAAATCCCCGTTGTCTTTGTGCATGGTCTCATGTCGGCGCCGAGGACTTGGACTCAGGTAATCAACACGCTTCTGGCCTCCGCGGAAATAAGGCAGAATTATCAGTTCTGGCTCTTCGCATATCCAACCGGACAGCCGGTTTACTACACCGCCTCTGAACTGCGCAAGTCCTTGCTTGACATGAAGAAAAAATATGACGCCGACAATAAAAATCCGAAATTCTCGAGAATGATTATAGTCGGCCACAGCATGGGAGGGCTTGTTTCCCGTCTGATGACTCTTGACAGCGGAGGGGAAAAGCTCGCCGACGAACTTCTCAAACTGCATTCAGTGGACAAAAAATTCTCGGACCTCAAGCTTTCCGAGTCCGAAAAGGAATTCTTCTCCGAAATCCTTGTCTTTGAATCTTTGCCATTCGTCAAAAGAGTCATCTTTTTAGCGACTCCCCACAAAGGCTCTGAAATTGCCGAGTGGAGCATTGCCAAATTCGGCTCGTCAATAATTTCTCTGCCAACCCATTTTGCTGAAAAGTCCAGACGGGCGTTCAAGCAGATTGCCGTCCTGGCAGGCAACGATGCCGCCAGAATCGAGATGAAGACATCCATAGACAATCTGGATCCAAATTCCCCATTTGTAAAATCCTATAACGCCCTAGAATCTCCAGGCAATGTCTCAAAGCATTCCGTCATCGGCGACCAGGACGAAGCCGGAAAGAAGGACGGAAGCGACGGAGTTGTCCCATACTGGAGCTCGCATGTGCCGGATGCGCAAAGCGAGATTGTCCTCAAGTCTGGGCACAATGTCCACACCAAACCGCAGGCGGCAAAGGAAATCCGCCGTATAATGATCGAGCACCTCAAGGAAAAATGACTTTTTTCAATTTGCAGATGAACACTGATAAAGACTAAATAGTTTACAGTTTACGGTCAGTTTTTCCGCTCATTTTATCTCCTTGCATTTTTGTTGTTTATTCCCATCTCGGAAGCGAGTAATTGACCTGATAATTGGACATGTTCGGGAAGGGGCGCAGAGGGCTATATTTTTTCCCCTTCTGGTTTGGAATCGTTTCAGGAGCGTAGATATCGAGCCGCTCCCTGTCCCATACAATGATCTGGTCAACGCCGAGCCCGAGGATATCGTGCGCCTCCATGTTCATTCCAGGACGATCATTGTCGGGAAATGGCACGACAAGGTCGAAGTCTGCATTCCACAGACCACCGATATCGTGTTTAGGTGAGAATGCTATAAGTTCGCGTCCGTCGCCCGTCCAGTTGACCGGCTGGCAAACTGCGCCTGAGCCATATGCCTCCTTTTTCCGGATGATCCTGTTTGCCGAGTCGAGGAGCACTATGATATTTTCGTTGAAATGATATGTGACGATGATCCTTTCAAGGCCTGGAAGCTCCGGAATGAAATTCGCCACCGACAGATGCTGGACATGTCCGAGATGATTGATCTGCACGCGCCAGTCGGCCGTCTCATCAATGAGTCCGGCATCTCCGGCGGGGTGCATGTTGTGCCGCAGTCCAGCATGGTCTATGTATGCGAAACCAGCATCCGGGTGATCACCCAGAAAAAGTCTTCCTGTAAGCCGTCCCTTATTGTCCAGCCTCGAATATCCGGCTATCACCTCGTCAACACCTTTTCCAGCGAAATCACATGTGAAGGGGAAGTGTCCCAGGTTGCACTGATGATGCCAGAGGATTTTCATGCTTTTTCCGTCCAGAGCCCATAGATTGTGATAGCGATCCTTGACAAGGATGTCGCCGTAAGGATGCAGGCCGGTCAGATTGCATAGCCTAAGTGAATCTGTTATAAGGTGCGGAAGATCGTCTCCTTTGCCAGATCCAAAAAACTGCTGTATCTCATCCCAGAATGGCTCCATCTTGGGAGGGACTGGCGTCTTGACTTTTTTCCTGATTTTGCCGTTCCGTCCGTCAATAACGCACAAGTCGTCGCCGAAGCTTGCCACGACCTCGACTCCATTCCCTCGATCCGCCGCCTGAAACGCTGTGTCGCATGGATAGTCGCTAGGCGTCCCCGGCCATTCACCGCATTCCCAAAGCATTGTGCCATCCGCCTTGAACGCGGTGACTAAAGCCAACTTATCGTAGTTGGATTCTTTGCCTTTGTGCATGGTCGGCACGCCGAGCAGTATCTCATCCTGCCCGTCTCCGTCGAGATCGGCAAATCTGATATGCCGTCCCGCTGTTCTCTCTTTGATGTCAAAGCTTGCGAGCCTGCGCATCGCAGGTAATTGTTTTCTCTTGGCGGCGAGCTCGAATCCATATGCCTTCTCGTCTTTCCTCAGGCGCCTTATCTCGGTGTCCGAGGCTGAAACTTCCACTCCTGAGAATTCCGCGGGACCGTTGATCCAAAGTCCGAATCCGCCAGAAGCGATTGCGCCGTCTTCGGCGCTCAGCGTCTTTTCCCCGGCCTTGGCTATCAACTTTGCACCCTGGACTTCCAGAGAGAGCTTGAGAAAACCGCACGGAAGCTTGAAAGGCATAGACGCAAGGACGATGGCTGAACCTTCCAGCATCCTGACGATCTTGAAGATTCCCGACTCGAAGACCGCGCCGTAGAAGTCGCGGTTCGTCCGGTATCTGGCGACGATGCCGACCGGCAAGTCGTCCAAGACCCTTGCCTGCGCTTCGACCTTGAAGTTCCGCCAGTCCTTTTCCCCAGTAGTGAAGACAATTGCAGAAACGGAATACGTTCTCTTGCCAAGCTTGAGAAGATGCCCCTTGCCGGAACGGCTGATTTCAAGCCCAGACATGTTCTTGTCTCCGGTATCCACTCCGGCGAGCCGGCAGTTGTGATACCAGCCATTGGGATTGTCCGGCACAAGCATCGCCATGTATTCCCCGCGCGGCGTCTCGTCCCTAGGAATGCGCCCAACCTTGAATTTCGACCAGTCTTCGCTCAATAGAATTTGCATCGTCGCCTCCAGTTGATAATTATCTTCTTTTCGCGTATTCCGCGTGTTTCACAGTTAAAATTCGCTTGCGGCATTAGCTGATCCGGGTCCTCTGTGCTTCATTTTTCCGGGTTCCAAGATCGGAAATTATCCGGGAATGACAATTTCGGATTCGATATCGTCTCCATCTTCAAACCATTTCTCAGCATGATTTCGCCTACGGGGGAGTTCTGCATTGCGGCAAATTCCACAATGAAGGTCTCGACGTATCTTGACATCTTAGCTAGATTTTCCCGGCTGGGCTTGAAAACACCCTTCTCGATTCCATAAAGCGTGACGATATATGAATGCCAGTCCCGGCAGAGTTCTGCGAAATTCGCAAAGACTTGGTAGGATGGATAAGCCTCAGCATAAAATTTGTCCGACAATTCATTTCTGCCTAACTCCATGCGTTTTAGATTCTTCTGAATCCGTTCGCAAGCCGCATTCTTCATTTCAAGGAGGGAGTTCAGAAATGCCTCCGAAGGCTCCACAATCTTGAAGGAGAATTCCTTGTCAACAAATCCGTCGAATATCCAGTAAAGCCTTGTCGTGTGGGGAGATGCGAAGACGACTCTCGCACATATTCCGGAACCCCACTCTATCGCCTCGTTCGCGTCGTGCTCAGCGTCAAGAAGGATTTTAATCGCCCATTCAGGCACTTTCGAGGCGAATTCCTTTTCCACCCATTCTCCGACAAGCTCCATGTCGCCCCTCTTGTCTCCACCGAATATTTTTTCGAAAAGCCAAGTGTTCATTCTGCCCAGATTTCCGCTGTTCTCGGGATCGTCGTTCAAGTAGTTGAGCCCCATCGAGATAGGAAGCGCGACAATTCCGGCGAGATTGTTTTCACGGACAGCCTCTATTCCTTTACGGATGTGCCCTATCTTGCACCAGGGCCACGGCTTGGTATGGTATGCCTCAAAAGAAACTTCGAGTATCTGCGGAATGGAGGACGGAAACTTGCCGAGCCAGTCCGTCAGAGGCTGCTTCTCGCCGATATCCATTTTGGTTGACTTGAACATGACCGGAACACCCTGCGGAAGTCTTTTGAACAGTTCCGGCAGAACGATCTCAGGATCGTTGTGCGGGGCCGAGACCTGCTCCATCAATTCTCCGGCGTTCGCTATGCCGGTCACCTTAGATATTAGCTCGTGGCAGTGAAGATAGTGATCTCGTGGGAATGTTCTGCCCCAGAGCCTGAAGCATAGCCTGGCACCGGTACCGGCCCTTTTTATTCCGTCATTGGCGGCTTTTGCGAGATTCGCAAGTCTTTCAGCTACAGGCATTTTTGCTTTTACAGCGCAGAGATGCGTCCCACTCCCATCCCAAGTCGTCATAATGAATATTTCCACTTTTGAAAATCTTTTCGCCAGTTCGAAATATTTTTCCTCGAAAAGCTTCCAAGTCTCCGGATTGTCAGGGTTCACAGAGGAGCCGAATTCCAAGTCCCCAGACTGGGATTTTCTACGCCATATGCCAACAAGCTCAGGATGCTCTGCGATGAAGCTCATCGGGAGATAAGACTCGTAGCTGTGAATTACAGGAGACAGTCCGTTCTCGCAGGCGAAATCGCATAACTCGTCTATAGCGGATGACTCTTCTCGTATTTTCGCATCGAAATGCTCCCGCCTGTGCCTGACGACTTTAGGGTAGGAGTCAAAATAAATCGGAATATCGTCGGCTGTCTCTGGGATGCAAGGTTTCCCCCTGCCTTCGATTCCCAGCGAATAAACTATCGCGTGGTTGAATTTCATTCTTGCGGCGGCACTGATCAGCGCCTTGCAGGGAGCGTTCATGATTTTGTATTCGAGTCCGTTCATGTGGGGGCAGTCTTTCTAAACGATCTTTTCTTTGTTCAAAGCAGAAAACCGGTCTGATGAATATAATGTTAGAAGCAATTGCGAAAAGCTCTTCATTCTGATTTTTTTATCTCCTCCCGGCAGATTTTAACCCATTCCCCCATCCTTTCCGGCTGATCAGACGTCGTGTGTAGATCCTTCATGACTATTTCGACATTGCATCCTTTTGATCTGGTCAGATTCAAGGTTTTGCGGATGTCCATTCGCAGTTCATCTTCATTGAAGCACCCTGTGCTCAAAAGCGAAGGATTGGGTTTTCTTGAGTAAACATATTTTCTGCCAAGCATCTCCGCCATTATGTTTTCATCGGCCCAAGGGCTTACCGAGACAGTGCGGAGGTTATCTATTGTCAATATGTCAGAAATTCTCGAATGCAAAGGCTCGCAACAGCCGTAATAGACAAGTCCGAACTTCCGGGTTATCGCCTTCTGATATGGAAGTATGAATTCGGCAAACATGTCCGGGGAAATCCCGACGGTCTCCTGGGATTCCGAAAGTCCCCACATGTCTTTCAGCCGGACGAGCGAATCCGCACAAAAATCCTTCTGTGGAAGTTGCGCGGTGAATCCACGCCCTCCTGCCCCGACATAGTCGCCGTCGTTGTTCAGACTCAGAATTCCTTCGCGTTCACAGAACTCGATATGGCTCAAGTGATCGTCGCGAAGGAAAGACATGAGCCGGTGCAGAGCATCAGGCTGATCGTACATATACATCATCATGTTTTCAAGTCCAATGAGCCTGACCGCAGTGTTCGTCAATCCCAATGTCCACCAGAACTGTCCCCTGATTTTCACAGGAATAATGTACCCGAAGACTTCATCCAAATCTTTCTTCAATTTCATAGTGGCATCCCTGTCAACCGAGAAAGACCTATGTTTGAGAAGATGAAAATCATTGACGATGTCTTTTATAGGTGCTTCCCAATGGAATCCGAGACTCCTTCCCTCCCGGTCTTGCTGGCGTTCTATCTGGGCTTTGACTCCGTAGCCCGAATCTTCTATCTTCCAGTTGATTCTGAATTCAGGAACTGCGACATCATCGTCATCTATATGGCGGAAATGATATATGAGCCCTCGAAAATGGGCTTCAATTTGTTTTGCCCAAGGCTCACCGCAACGCAGGGGAAGCTTCCTGAATATTTCTTCCTGCAAATACGGTGTATTGGACTCGATAAGGACAAGCGGACGTGAAGCTTTGAGATCGTTGTGGGCCGTCCAAAGTTTTCGCCGTTCATCCATTACAGGGAGGCTGGCAATCTGCATGTACTCGGATGCCAGATCCCTTAGGATTGATATGTCAGCTTTCAGCATTTCCCGTCTTTATCCTCATAAAAGAACTCTTCTTCCTTCCCGCGCCGATTCGTATGCCGCGTTTATAAGCCTAACGGAAATCTCGGCATCCTCGACGGAAACCATTGGAGGGCGGCGATTCTTTATCGCATCAATGAAATCGTCAACGGGATGCTTGAAAGGCATAGGCGCAAGCTCGCTAATCTTTTCCAGGGAACTGAAAATCACTTCTTCGTTGTGCAAAGATACGCTTCCATTCTCCGCGTGCAGGTCGAAGTCAAGATAATCCCTCCTGGGCGCAGCGCAGGTCGAAACAACAAGAGTTGCCCTAGCACCGGACTTGAAACGGACGGCGATGCTCGCCCAGTCTTCGCTTTCAATGCTGTGGTTCAGCGCTGCGCAATCTGCAAGAACCGATTCCGGTTCCCCGAGCATCCAGCAAAGCAAGTCGCAGGGATGCGCCCCCTGGTTCATCAGAGTTCCACCACCGTCATACTTCCAGGTTCCGCGCCAGCCTGCGTAATATTCCTGCGGTCTCAGAAACTTCATCCTGACGTCGCAGAAAAGCGCCTTGCCAAGCATTTTTTTATCCAGGGCCGCCTTCAGTCCCGAATATTGAGCTTCACAACGCTTGTTGTAGTTGACTCCGCAGAGTATTCCGGACTTTGCGACTGATTTCCTTATTGACGCGATGTTCTCGTCCGAGATGTCAACCGGCTTGTCAACTAGGACATGGACTCCACGCGAGGCACACAGTTCGACCAGCTCGTGATGTGTTGAGGACGGAGTTGATATCACTACTCCGTCGAGTTTCTCGTTTTCAAGC
>DYRX01000012.1 GCA_020718525.1 Victivallis vadensis | reverse complement strand
GAAAGCCTGACATTCCATAGCCTAGGGCAACGCCCTAGGAAAAGGGAATAAAAAAGAAATTGCACCCTGAAGGGGTGCAACAAGATTGGTAATTGGAAATAATTTATTATTCAAGTGTATTACGATTATTATTTAAGGGACAGGACACTAGGAATTTTAAAGAGAAAAGCTCTTTGGTCATGGTGCTCTCTTTGAAATGCAGTTTTAATTTGCCTTCAGTGTTGATATTGTCGCGGGAAAGTATAGATTCTCCGAGGTTTTAGTGTCTTCCACCTTGGTCTTCCGCAATATTGACGAGTTTTCAGGGAGTTTGAAATGTCGGATTCGCCGCAGAAAATGTTCTACAGGGGCAAATACGCCCTGCAGGGCAACAGGAGAGAGAAGAGGAAAAAAAGCTTCTGGGCGGCTTCTCTCCTTTGCATCGCCGTTCTGGGGGCGCTTGCATATTTTTTCTTTTACGGGTTCGGCATCTATTTCAAAAAAACTCCGACAAATACTGCTCCTGCCAATGAAACGACAGAAAAGGTGATGGAGCAGAAAAGATCTGAGACAAGCCCCGCAGGAGCTGACGAGGCGCTTTTTTCGCCGCCTGGCGCGTCAGAGCTTCTTCTGCTTGCCCGTTCCGCGCTCTCGGACGGAAATTGCCTTGCCGCGCGCGACTACTCCAGAAGCCTCATCGCCTCCTCCAAATCGCCTGCCGCCATCAAAGAAGCATATGAAATTTTGAACAAGGCGGCCTCGGCTCTCATCTGGGGCGACGCATCCTGCCAGGAAAAGAAGCTCTACGAGATAAGGAGCGGCGACACGCTGACCAGCATTGCAAAGCAGTTCAACACGACTCCGGATGCCATCCAGCGTCAGAATCATCTTTCGCCGGACTACGTCCTCCGCCCCGGAAAGACTTTGCTGGTTTATCATGGGAACTGGGAAATCGTGGTCGAGAAGAATGATTTCAGGTTGAAACTTATGGACGGAGACGCTATATTCAAAGCTTACCTGATCGGCATTGGAAAGCAGAACAGGACGCCGGTCGGGGATTTCAGCGTCAGAGACAAGCAGGCCGAGCCTGCATGGTATTCGAACGGAAAAAAGATTCCCTATGGCGACAAGGAGAATATTTTGGGAAGTCGCTGGATCTCGCTTTCCCCTCAGGAAGGGACTGTCGAAAGCAAGGGTTTTGGAATTCACGGGACGCCGGACGCAGAAGGTCTTGGCGCGGCATCGAGCAACGGCTGTGTGAGAATGCGCAACGAAGATGTGGAAGAGCTTTATTCAATAGTCCCGATAGGGACAAAAGTAACTGTAAGGTAGACAAATGGCAAAGGTCTTTCTTGAATTTGAGAAGCCACTTCGGGACTTGGAGCTGAAAGTGGAGGATCTGCGTCGCGTCGGCGAAGAGAACAAGATTGACGTCGAAGAGGAGGTCCGCCTTCTCAACGCGAAAATCGTTGAGACAAGAAAAAGCATATATGAAAATCTGATCCCCTGGCAGAGGGTACAGCTTGCGCGCCATCCGGAGCGCCCCTACACGCTGGACTACATCGAAAGAATTTTCACCGACTTCATCGAAATACGGGGAGACAGGCGCTATTCTGATGACCCGGCGATTGTCGGCGGCTTTGCGAAGCTGGATTCGGCTCCTGTGATGATCATCGGAACGCAGAAGGGCAGAAACACGAAGGAGAACGTCCACAGGAATTTCGGATGTCCTCATCCGGAAGGATACAGGAAAGCCCTCCGCATGATGAAGCTTGCAGACAAGGCAGGAATCCCAATCCTGAGCTTCATTGACACGCCCGGAGCCTTTCCGGGAATCGCGTCGGAGGAGCGCCACATCGGCGAGGCTATCGCAGTCAATTTGAGGGACATGTTCTCCCTGGGAGTCCCTTTCATCGCGACGGTGATCGGCGAGGGGGGGAGCGGCGGCGCCCTCGGCATCGGCGTCGGCAACAAAGTGCTCATCCTCGAGAACGCATACTATTCCGTGATAACTCCCGAGGGATGTGCGGCAATTCTATGGAAAGATCGGAAATTCACCCCGAAGGCGGCGGAATCCCTCAGACTGACAGCAAAGGATCTCAAGGAGCTTGACATTATTGACGAGATAGTCAAGGAACCCCTTGGCGGCGCGCACAGCGACCACGACTCCGCCGCTGTCCTTCTCAAGAAAGCTCTGAAGAAATCCCTGCAGGACTTCGAAGGCAAATCTTCCTCGGAACAGCGCGAACAGCGCTACGCAAGATTCAGAAAGCTCGGCATTTTTTCAGAGACCGCCGAATGCGGAGCCGAGCCGAAAAAATGAAAGTCAGCGTCTCAGTCCGAAAGGCGCTGCTTCAAGACGCCGAAGACATTGCTTCAATCCTTGCTCCCTATGCCGAACAGAAGCTTCTCCTCCCCAGAACGGCGCAGGACATATCCTCCCACATAGGCAATTTCGTAGTCGCCGAAAGCAAAGGGCGCGTGGTCGGATCCTGCGCTCTCCGAGACTACGGAAACGGACTTTTCGAGGTCAGATCTCTTGCAGTCACCAAAGACATTGTCGGAGGAGGAGCCGGCTCCTCTCTCGTGAAAGCCTGCGTGGACAGGGCGGAGGAGCTTGGCGCAAAAAGGGTCTTCGCCCTCACATACCGCCCCCACCTCTTCCAGAGGCTCGGCTTCAAGACTGTCTCGAAAACCCTTTTCCCGCAGAAAATATGGTCGGACTGCTCGAACTGCTCGAAAAAAGACCGATGCGACGAAGAAGCCGTCATGATTGAAATCAATGAAATATGATGGAACAGGGCGCGCTGGCGCCGCAAAGGGAGTCAGAGTCAAAAAACCTGTCTCCGCATTCAACGCCGCGCGCGGCGAAAAAATAGATCTTTTCGTCTATGGAACCCTGATGGAGGACAGGCATGTATTCATGCTCATAAAGAGGATTCCGGATTCCGTCCCCGCCAAGCTGAACAACTACATGAAGATTTCTCCTCCCTGGAGCTTTCCGCTTATCGTAAAGCATTACGGCGCCACCACTTACGGACGCATTTTGAGGGGGATCTCCACCGAAGAGCTTGCAATAATTGACGATTTTGAAGTCGAAGGGAAGCTCTACAAGCGGCATATTGTGATTGTAAGGACCAGCATTGGCCGGCAAAGATGCCAGACCTATGTCGGGGACATCGGCGCTCTTCAGGGCTCCTTCGGCAAGGATGTCACATTCGATGACCGCTACAACACGTTCATTCAGAAGAAGGTGGACAGAGTCCTCTCCGAGCTTCCAAGCGACCGTCCGGACATTGCCGAAAGAGTCATGCACGAGCTTTCGAGCTCTGCGGTGGATGAAATAATACAGTCCCATTTCGACGGGAACTATATCTGCAACTACATAATGATACAGGCGCTCAAGGAGGCGAGGCCCCCGAAGCTCTCGAAACTCCTCGAAAACAAGGATCTTCTGCCCTATGCTGCAAACTATATGAAGCTCGCCTGCAAGCATATCGTCTTGAACCAGTTCGTCGAGATGGTGAGGCGCGACTTCCCGGACAACGTCCGCCTCTCCCACCAGTATTTCAGGCACGGACTGGGAATACTGATAGCCTTTTCATTTTACAATTCAAAGAACTCGGACATTGAATGTCTAATCAAGGAAAAGAAGCTTGACCAGATAGCCGACGGGGCAAGCTACAGAAGCTATGCGAAGCATGCAATAGACATTTCAGACGCAGTCTATGATCCTGCCGCCGCGAAGGAAATCATACGCAACATTGTGGAAAACTGGTATTCCACACCGACCCCCCTCGGGGCGGAGCTTGAGTTCAGCCAGCTCGGCAAAAGGGCGGTCGAGGCGCTCCCCGGCGAGGACAGGCAGTACGACAGCTTCTACTGGTTCTGGGATTTCGACATGTATCACAGGACCTGGAGGCTGGGAGGACATGTCGACTCCCACATGGAAACCACGAACCCGCGCGAGCGCCACAGAGGCTTTCTCGAATACGCCCTCGGCAGATACAATATAGTCGGAGATCTGTCAAGACCTCTTTTCGACTGCCCCTGGGGTATGTCCGCCCTCATCAATGAGGCGGTCAAGTTCCTCGATGTCTCCCCGCACAGCCTGCATGTCTCAATGGAGCTACCGAAAGATTCCGGAACATTCATAACGGACAAGCCCCACAGGGAGGAGAATCTCGCATGCCTAGTCATGCTTGGCGGAGACATCCGCCCCGACAGCGACGGCGTTCTGAGGGCAATCCGCATCCATGACGGCGAGCTCGACACAAACAGGCTCAAGTTCCTCAATTTCCTCGATAGAAAACAGCATTTTTCGAGGCACGATCAGGACGAGAGCGAGGCGGCGGACGTCATGGAATACAAGTTCATGCGCCTTTTCAGGGAATGGACCGACTACGAAGGTCTGATCATCGCGCTGAAGGGATACCAGTTCGGTTCCAAGGCCAGACCCATCAAATCCTGCTCCGAAAAAGGCGTTTCAGAGATGCCGGAGCAGTCCTTTCTGCGCGCCTGGGGCGCCTCTCCGTATCCGCTTGATCCAGCCTCGATAGGCAAATTCATGTCTGTCGTGGAAAAGGGCATACTGCTCGAAAACAAGATGAGGTCGCTAGACCGGAGAAAAAAGAAGGTGATCGAAAACATAGGCGCCGCGCTTCAGCGGAAAAATGACTATATCAGGGAATATAATGAAAAACGACAACAGACCGATAGGAATATTTGATTCCGGGCTCGGCGGACTTACCGTCGCTTCAGCCGTCCGCGCCCTCATGCCGTCGGAAAATCTGATCTATCTCGGAGACAACGCCAGAGTTCCATACGGCAACAAGTCCCCCTCCAACATTGCGAAGTTCGCAGTCGAGGATGCCTCCTTTCTTGCAGGGAAAGGCGTGAAGCTTATTGTAGTTGCCTGCAACACCGTCGCCTCGACTGCCATGGACAGGCTGAGGAGCAAGTTCCCCGAAATTCCCATTGTCGGAGTTCTGGAGGCAGGTGTCAGGGCGTGCGTTGCAAGAAAGCCTGATTCCGTGGCGCTTATTGGCACGAATGCGACAGTGAGGAGCGACGCATACAGACGGCGCATCCACGCGGCGGATCCTTCGATACGGGTCTCGAGCATCGCCTGCCCCCTCTTTGTTCCGATAGTCGAAGAAGGCCTTGTCTCGCACAAGATCGCCGATCTCGCTGTCGAGCTCTATCTCTCGGACTTGAAACGGGATCCTCCGCAGATCCTTCTCCTCGCCTGCACGCACTACCCCCTGCTAACAAAAAATCTCCTGGACTTTTTTTCGGGAACAAAGACGGAAATACTCGACAGCGCCGGCGTATGTGCGGAATTCGTCTCCGAATTTATCGCGGAAAAAAATCTTGCGGCAAATTTGGAGCAGAAAGGTGCCGAGAGGTATTATGTGACCGACATGCCTGCCGCCTTTCTAAGGGAGGCGAAGAGATTTCTTGGAAGAGAGCTGGAGCACTTCGAGAAAGTCTCACTGGACTGAAAGCGCGCTCCAGGCGGGATCTTTGCGCAGTGGTGCTTGGAGCAGTTCTCAGAATTCATTTCTTTGCACAATTCTACTTGCTCATGAGCATGGCAAAAGTCCGAATCAGATGAAGCTGAACGATGCCAGAAAAAGCATTTATTCATGACTCTTATGACTTCGACTGCATCGTTCACGTACTTCCGAATGCGGCGCGGTCAAAAGACTGGCGGCCATCCGGGGCACGGCGTCAGATTATCACTTTCGGCATCATTCGTCATTTACATATCCCGATATGCGCATTCTTCATTTCTTGAAATTGATAACCTGGTGCCTGTGCCGAATGGCAAAGTTATTTAGCGGCAACCCCTAAGCGCGCAGTCAGCAATGGTCGAAAAAATCGTCTTTATCCCGTCGGGATAGCTGTAATACGTTTCAGACGCTTCGTAGCCGCCCATCTCATATTCCTTTTCATCATAGACAATGTAGCCAATGCTTCCTGCGGCAACTCCGACCGGCAGATGGGCAGTTCTTCTTTCAACTTCGCGTGCGAACTCGACACAGGGCTCTCCTGCGATACCGAGCATTCTGAATTCGCCAATTCTCAGGGACGATGCCTCGAACGGGTAGCTTCCTTTTTCAAAATCCTCCGGTGCAACAGGCGAAATTCCCTGCTTGAAGGACTCGACAAGATTGTCAATTTTTCGTATTTCTTCAGATATTACCTTCTTGAGCCCCGGACTCTTTTCATTGTCCATCCTCTTTTTCAAGTCTCTGAGCAGAGAATCGAGACCCTCAAGGCTTCGTGGCGTGTCTGAAGAAGTTTTGAGCTGTCCCACGCAGATTTTGAGCGAGGCGGAAGGAGTCTTTACAAGTTTGCGTTTTCCGGAGAAAAAGCTCTCCGCCATCAGGGTGCCGATCCGCTCCGCCTCCTTGAATGAATATTCGCGGTTCAGCGGTCTGACATCGCCGAACGCACCATTGAAGACCAGGAGTTCTGTCCCTATTCGCTTTTCAACGATTTCCCTCATGAATCCGGGGTAGTCGGGAGATATTTTTTTTCCTACTCTTGATTGCGAGACGATTACGGGATGCGCATTGACTCTGCAGAATGCGGCAATAGTCCCAGATCCGCCTTTTAGAACGGCGAGATGGATCCGGCGATCTGACGGTCCGTCCAGTTCAGCTCGTTCACCAAGCCCTGTCATGCCAGGATCAATGCCAAGAGAATCCAAATATTTCAAAATCTGTCTTTTGACGTCAAGCGTCTTCTCTCCGATTTCGCAGTCTGTGTTGAAGGTCGCCGTATATGCGCCAAAATCCTTGTTTGGAAATTTGAATCTCCTGTTTATGAGGGAGCCCTCCGGCAAAAGCCCCTCGAACTCTTCAATCTCCTCGACTTTCTCCAGGCGCTTGCGGAGCGCCTTCACGTGCTCGGAGATTTTCCCGGAAAAACCTGCGGAGTCAAAACCGTGTGTCACTCTTATCGAGGAGTGTGCATGCGTAGCGGCGATGAAAAATGCGGACGGGCTGATTCCACAGCCGATAAATACGCCGTCGCGGATCTTTGCGACAGCTCCGTACTCCATACTGCACAAGTCAACGGAGACGATAAGAATCTCCGAATTCAGATCCGACAAGAGAAGAATTTTGGCGGAAGGTTCAAGGACAATTTCGCATTCTTCGCATTTATGCCAGCTATAAGTCATTCTGCCATAGCATCTTATTGGAAAAGAGCATGATGCCGCAAAAAGCGGGGCGGTCAAATCAACTGAACCTGGAAGCATGATTATTTCCCTTCAAGCATTTACACTCGCTTCGAATTCAAGCCAAAGACAAGTATTTGATTTGTAATCGGTTTAGATACATGTATTATATAGCGGTAGTTAGACAATATCAAGCAAATATTTGCGAGGCGCGCCAGAAATTAGACATATATCTTTTGTTCGAATGCGCCTGCGGAATTGGCGACGGAGGATTGAAGTGATAGCGAGTTTCAGTGCGCGAAGGTTCAGCCGAGGAAGAGTCGAAATGCTTCCCGGAGAGATAGAGGGACTGCGCAGTTTCTTTTCGGTGCAGGACAGCTTTGCGAAGTTCACGGAGTCCGCTCCGGAATCCCAAGCGTCTGTCTTCATCTTTCTTGAAGGCCGCATTTCTGCGAATTTCGCAGGCGTTTCCCGTCTTCTTGAAGCTCCGTTTATTGCCGCCATTCCCCCAGACGTACGTTTAGATTTTGAATGCCTGGAAAGCGCCAGATACATTCGCATGAATATTGAGCTGTCCGGACATGAGATGGAAATTTGCAGGGAAAAGCTTTGTGGCGGATATTTTGCCGAGTTCAAGTCGTGCCCGTCTTATTCCGAAGCCATCAAAAGCGCCAAAACCGTCAGCAGGACGCTTCTTCCGGACGGATTGATTCCAAGATTTTGCATGGGATCTGTTGAGACAGAGGGGCCGGATCAAGTGGCGGCTCACTCGCATCCCATGCTCGAACAGTTCTTCTGGGGGCTCAAAGGGAACGACTGCATCGTGGATGCTGATTCGGACTCGGCCGCATTCGAGGAGGACATGCTTCTAAAGATTCCAAGTGCCTCGATGCATGGAGTGAGGGTTCTTCCCGGAAAGCGGCTCAGCTACCTCTGGCTGGATTTTTTCAGGGACGAAAAGGATATGAGCTACATCCGCGAGAGCCACAAGTCTCTCGATGGAACAATATGCAAATAAAAAAGGAGATACAGATGAAAGTTTATCTGCCGGAATTCAAAGCATCGTTCAGGAAAAAGGCTCGCTCATCGCTACTGCGTGCCGCCGATAGCATTGTGCGACAGCAGGTTACGCATGAGTGGCCGCATTGGACTGCAGACGCTGGCAGATACAAGGGAATTGTAAAGCTTAATGACAAATCTTCGCGTCCGCTTCTGACCATCACCTGGACAGCGGCTAGGGCGGCACAGGCTCTGCTTTCCGCCTACAAGCTCAGTGGCAAAGACGAGTATCTGAATTCTGCGGAACTCGCAATGCGCTGGGTTGGTGGAAATCAAATATTCGAGCCCGAACTTGCCCATCTCAGGGGGGCATTCAAGGAAGAATATCAGCACACTGATCATATCGCCGCAAGGGATTCGGTAGAGGCAGTGCAAGGCTTCATAAATCTGCATGCGGTAAAGGGAGACTCAGTGAGCTTGGAGAGAGCCAGAGAAGGCGCCAGGTGGCTTGCGAAGCAATATCTTGGAAAAGACGGCGCTTATCCCGGGATTTACATCTATTTCAGAGAAAACGACAGAGTCTCGGTCTGCGGCGACTTCAGCCGCCTGATCATGGCTGTGAGCACCCTCGTATTTGCACAAGTTGACTCCTTCGGAAAGAAGAAGGAGTTCAGCTCCAAAATTCCAGCAGTCATGGATTCGGTTCTTGACGATTTTCTTGCGGAGGACGGCTCCTTCAGGCTGGCGTTCAGCAAGGGAGTCGGTCACCATGTGCCTTCTTCTGGAGAATTCAAAGGAGCTTTTGTGAACGATGACGGGCTGGGAATAAGCGCCATCGCCGCCTGGCGCGCACTTGGACGTAAAAAATATCTGGACGCCGCTCTTGCGAACGGTGCCTGGTGGCTTTCAAAAAACTCGCTTCCGCCGACCTATTCGTCCATTCCTTCCGCAATTCTGTTTTTCATGGATCTTTACAGGCTCACTGGAGATAAAAACTATCTTTCAAAGAGTGAAGAGTATGCGGCGAGGGTTTTCGAGCTCCAGCTTCCTTCTGACGCCGGCGAGTGCAGAGGCGCGTTCATGGGCGAAGACGGCTGGGATCCCGGGCACGAGGAGGAGTACGCCAGCATGAGGACCACCATTTATTCGATAATGGCGCTCTCGAAAATAGCCGCAGAAAAAGATTCCCAATGGAATCTGGCGTATTCCGCTTTCGGATACTGATCTTCGGGATGGATAGACCACATGAAAATGCATTTCAAGCCTGAAACTGAAAGGCAGATATGAAGCAGATCACAGTCGTTTGCAAGGACAGAGCAGGACTTGTTGCCGACATAGCCAGCGCTCTTGGTGCGAATGGAATCAACATCGAAACGCTTGATGCCGAATCGGAAAACAAGCATGGGATTGTTGCGCTCAGCGTCTCAGGGGAGCGTTACGACGAGGCTTTGAAGCTCCTGCGCGATGCCGATATTCCAGCGTTTTCCGAAGACGCGATGATCGTGGGATTGAAAAACAGACCGGGAGCGCTTGCGGAGCTTGCGACGAAATTCAAGCATGCAGGAATTAATTTGAGAAGCCTCCGCATAGTTCACAGAGAAACCGAAAGCTCGCTTGTTTCCATTTCTGTCGGGGACAGGGACTCCGCATTGAAAATTATCAGCGAGCTCGACGAGTTTTTAGATCTCGCGCCTGCCGCAAGGTTTTCCGGAGATTATTTTTCGACTCCAGCCGGCTCTGTCTTCATAGAAAGCGGGAAGGCTAAAATTGGAGTTGATCCGAAAACCGGCTGGATTGTATCATGCATTTTCAAGGATCAGAATTTCGATCTCTTCAGGCAGTTGCGTCAGGATATTCCGGGCTACATAGCCGCACTGAGAATATATGACGAGCGGGAAAGACGATTTTTCGACGAGATGAAGGATGATTTCAGCCTTTCTGATTTCAAGTCCGACGGGAAAAGCATTTCATTCATTAAGCATTTCAGCGGCGCGGCCTGGAAAATCCACACACAGCTTCGCTTCGAAGGAGATTTTCTCGAATGGAATGTCAATATACTCAAGACGTCGGAATCCGTCTCAGACCGCTCGCTGAGGATTCATTTCGCCTGGCCTTTGATCGCAGGATGGGATTTCTGGGCACCAGCGCACGACTCTGAATTCACATTCGACGGAATGAGCTCCTTTGAATACATGTATATCCAGACTCCCTGCGTCGGGAACAGGGAGATAATTCTTCCGATGGTTTCTCATTTCAATAGGAAGCTCGATGCCGGCTTTTCCGTGCTTGAGCCTATTGATGCCAAAGTGCCAGCTGCAAAATTCCAGTTTTCAAACGCTGAAAAATGCTTCAATTGGGGAGCGATGAAGAAGGACCCGAGATCGCTTCCAATGCTGGAGACAGTCAACTACTATGTCGGTTTAGTCGGAGACTCGCCCCTGAATACCAGTATCCGGATTCTTTTCCATGAGGGAGATTGGCGCAGTGGGCTTGGGAAGGTCTTCGAGAAATGGAATGATCACTTCGTCCCGCACTGCGAGAATATCAACGAGTTCAACGGCGTCTTCGACTGCGCCTCGCCGGAGGCGGCAAACGATGTGGAGCGTTTCAAAGGCTATAAGGTGAAGACCCTGGAAGTGCATGGACATTTCGAAAACTACGGCGACTATTTTCAGGCAGGGAAAGACGAATGGTTCACCATTGCCGCAAAGGAGAGCATCTACAGGAAAATCAGCGATCCGTGGAAGCTTGACGAATTCCTGAACACCCACGGGGACAACGAAATACAGGCAGTTCTGGATGGATTGACGCCTGATGATCCGAACATAGCGAGCGGGAGACTGCGCTATTCCAGAAGGGATATCAAGGAGAAACTCGGAAAGCTGAAATCCATGGGAGTCGGAGCATACTGGTACATCAACTACAGCGATGGATACAAGCCAGTGGTCGAGATCCGCTGGCCCGATTCGATCTGCAAAAGGGAGGATGGCAGTCTTCTGCCTTCAGGCTGGAAGATGTGCCACAACATGAATCCTGACCCGAAATGGTCTTTTGGCAGATTCCAGATTGAAAGCGTAAAATCAATCATATCCGAGTATCCGACAATCGCAGGCTTTTTTCTCGACTGCTTCAGGCACATGGACATTGATTTCGCGCATTCCGACGGAATCACGGTCGTAAACAACAAGCCGGCGTACAGCATTAACTTCTCCTACGACGAGATCGGAAAGATAATCAGCGCGGAGCTGATGAGGGAGAACAATAAGGCGAGCTTTGCTAACAAGCCGCTTTCAATCAGAACAATGCGCTGGGTTGACGGAGTCCTCCTGGAGGGCGATGGAGAAGTCAGCGAGGAGAAGTATTTCTGGGCGTGCCTGGCGAAACCGCTTTTTTTCATGTGGACAAGCGGAAAGAAGTCCCTGGATGAAAATTTAAGGAGGGCAGTCCTGCATGGTGCGTTTCCAAGATTCACCAGAGAAGACAGGGGGAAGATCTCCAGCGAGTCTCTTGCCTTATACAGGAAGTATCTTCCGCTCTGCGAACAGTTCAAAGGCAGGGTATTTTGCTTTGACCCGGATCCACTCCGCCCCCCACACGGAGCAAGGGCGAAACTCTACACTTTGAACGGAGACTATATCGCCGCGATAATAAGCGACTCGATTTCTGAAAATATGGACCTGCACTGGAAAAAGACGCCTTGCGTAACTTTCCGCGTCTCAAGAGCCTGCGATGTCGCAAAAGTCGGGCTCATGCTTCCTGGGAATACAGAATTCACTGAAGTTCCTTTCAAATTTGACGGGACATTTATTCGCGTCCCCATGGAAGGATACAGCAACTGCGCAGTGATCAAGCTCTTTGTAGAAGGAGACTCGGGACGAAAAATCGGGAAGGCGAGCTTTCCCGCCGTTATGGAGACATGTATGGATCCTGAAAGCGCATTCAGCGGAAAACTAGACGAATGAGCCAGATAGGATTCTTGCGGAAAACAGGAAAATGATTATCTTGACAAGAACAAAGAAAGGCTTCTGATGCAATCGGAATTTGCGAAAAAGTTCATTGCCCCGCTGGAACCGCACATTGATGCGGATGAAATAGTTCAAACAATACAAAGCCTCGCGGAGATTGAGAAAAGGACGGACTTCGATTCCTTCGAGAAAGCCTCATCGTTTCTGCTTGAGCGCTTCAAGGAGGCTGGAGCCGACGCGGAAATTCTGCGTTTTCCGTGCGATGGAAAATCTGATCTCTTCGCCTGGAAATCCCCAATTGGATTCCGCACAAGAGAGGCATTCTGCGAAATTCGCAGTTCAGGCGGAGAGATTCGCCGCATCGCGGACAGACGGATCGAGCCGAACGCCGCAATGATTGGAACAGGCTACACCGGAGCAGACGGAGTTCAAGCGAGAGTAGTCGAGATCCGCGACAAGGAAGATGCGAAGAGCGCAGACGTATCTGGAAAGATAGCATTTGCAAGCAAGATGCATCCTGCTTCGATTAAAGCCATTCTAATAGCCCGCGGAGCTCTCGGTCTGATCAGCTCCTTCACAGACGTCAAGAAAGATCCGGAAAACAAAGTGAAATGGATAAACAACTGGTCGTCTGAAAGCGACGGATGGCTTCCAACTGCTTCATCCATTGAGAAGAATCTTCCTGGAATTTCAGTCTCTCCAGCCGAAGGCGCACGCATTTCCTCCCTTCTTTCCAATGGACCGGTCGAGGCGAAAATCGTAGTCGAAGGTGAGTATTTTCAGGCGGAAATGCCCACCGTCTGCGCAAGATGGAAAGGCGAGTCCTCCTCCAACGCCGTGCTGACAGGCCACATGTTCGAGCAGGGCCTGATGGACAATGCCTCCGGTGTCGGTCTTTCTCTGTGTGCCGCCGCCGTCCTCAAGCGGCTATCTAAATCAGGGCGTCTCCGCTATCTGAGGGGGCTGAGCCACTTTCATGGACAGGAATGCTATTCGGCATTGGCGTTGAGCAAGTTCGGGCTTATGGATTTCTCAAAGAGCATCGGACTGCTCTGTCTGGACATGATTGGCGTGGATCCGTCTTTCCAGCTCATGCTCAAACCTGGCCTTATGGCATCCTCGGGAATATCGCAGTTTCTAATCAAAAAGATTCTCAGGGAATCTGGAAGAACGCTTGGCGCGGAATGTGTCTTCGACGACAAATTTGAGATCAACTGCACCTTGCTTGCCGACCCCATGGTTTCGAATCTTCCCACATCTTTCCTAATGCAGAAGAATCAGGATTGGCATTCATCTGGCGACCGCGCCGGCGTTCTTGCCCTTGACAAGGGAACTATTGATTCTGCGGCATTGTTCGCGTCAGCCTGGTCTAACTTCATGGTTTCGGCTGAAGACGGAGATATAAGAAATCTCACGGGCGACTATCTGGACGACATGAGATCCCAGATTGATTCCGCCTCAATTCCTGACCATGAGATATTTTTCGAGCAGGCGCAAAAGGAGCTCCGCAATTTGCATTCCATGGCTTCCGCCAAGGAACGGAAAAATCTGGAAAAGGCCAGCTCCGAAGCGATCTCGGCAATGAAACCGGAAGTATCCGAATGGAAGAAGATCCGCCCAGTCTGCGAGGAGCTGGAACTTGCTGATGCCCATAGACTCAGACCGAAATGTCTTGTCGGCGGCACTGCCGAAGACAGATTCTTCAGCGCGGAGATCCTGCAAAAAATCGGCAGTCCAAAGTGGAGCCTTGACCAGATCGTCCTTAAATCATGGGCTGACGGCAAGCTCAGCGTTTACGAAATCGCCAGACGCGCGACATATGAACGGGGCATATCCAACATCGAAAGATTTTCCGTCAGACGGCTCTTGAATCTATTTTCCGCGTATGCCGATGCTGGACTTCTTAAATTCAATGCAGATACTGGAAGGGCGTAGCCATGTTTCTGTCGGAAGTACTCACGGATTCTCTCTATCTTCTTGCCCTAATCAATCCGATAAGCAAGGTATCCATATTGGCTGTAATATCTTCACAGCACAAGAAAATTGAATTCTCTTCTCTTGTTTCGAAATCAAGCATCGCTGCGGGTGCAATTCTGATCTGCTCTATGTTTTTCGGGGACATCATTTTGAGATCTATTTTTCATGTCGAACTTCATTCCCTGAAGCTGGCCGGGGGATTTGTCCTCTTCTGGACCGGATTCAATGCGCTCAGGAAAGGTGTCTTCTTCGAGCAGGACACCCAGAAACGCTTTGAAGAAATCGCGCTGGTTCCACTCGCATGTCCCATGATTGCCGGTCCAGCCACCATCACCGCCTGCATCGCACTTCACGCCAAAGAAGGGTTTCTCGCCCCTGCCTTGTCCGTCGCGATTGCCCTGCTGATAAACCATTTTATCATGCGCATGAGCGGACCAATCAGTTCGCTTCTCACGCGATTCAACATTTTAGGTGCAATTGTCCGCATCACAGGTTTGATTGTAATGACAATTGGCACTCAAATGGCTCTTGATGGAATCAAATCATGTTTCGCTCCTTGATTAAGAACCAAGCTGTGCTAATTTTTGCTGGACTTTACGAGCATCTGCGTGTGGATCTAATATACGGGGTGTTAATCTTGCCAGTCAGGAGATTCCGAATCGGTCCGTTTTGTTCTTTCAGATGAATATCTCCGTCGTCAAATGTAAAATATAGGGAATATAAATGCGATGAAACGAATTCTGAAGAGAAAAAAGAAGAGAATATATGTTTACCAGAAAATGGTTGACGAGATCAGGAACGAGATAGAAAAGGGACGTCTTCTCCCCGGACAGTGGCTTGCCGGAGAAAACGCAATAGCTGAAAGATACAAGATCAGCCGCATGTCGGTCCGTTCCGGATTGAAAGTCCTAAAGTCTGAGGGGCTTGTCGAGTCAACGGCAGGCATGGGAATCAGAGTGATCGGCTTCTCTGGGAAGCAGATGGAGCACGTCATGCTGGTCTTCCCTTTTGAACGCACTGTCGGAGTCCCGATTAGCCAGTACTATTTGTCCCTAATAAACACCATCAGAAATCGTCTCGCTGAAAACGACCTCCCCATGAAAATATTTTTCCACGAGCCTGACAAGAACGAGGAAAAATTGTGGAAGCATATCTCCTTCCCTAAAAATATGGGGGTCATCCTTATGGCGGAGACAACGCCATCTGCAATTCCTGAAATGAAAAATATTTATGGGCCAATTGTTCAGGTAGATCACAGAATCCCTTCGCTTAACAGGGATTCTGTTGAACTGGACTCAATGCATGCCGGAGCGCTTGCCATTGACTATCTGCACAAGCTAGGATGCAGGAAGCCAATATATATCGGCTGGCGAAAAGAAGGAGAACTCGATCCTCTAAAATTCCTAGGCATGAAAGAATGCGCAGAGAAGCGTGGAGTCGAAATCAGGTCAGAGCTTGTCATACAGACCGGACAAAACGAATCGGAAGCCTGCAATGCGATGACAACTATAATCCAATCCGGAAACAGCTTTGACGGACTGATAGCCTATTCCAATCCTCAGGCCAATGGAGCTATGAAAGCGCTCCATCAAGCAGGAATCGAGTGTCCTGTGGTCAGCCTCGGCTCCTGCTTTGACAAGATCAACGATGCGCCTTTTGCGCAAATAGTTCCGGATCTGGATGCAATGGCTCTTAAGGCAATCGAGTGCCTGCTAAGCCGCTACAAGAACGATTCGGACCCACCAAACGCCTACTATGTCAAGCCGTCAATAAAAGCACCTGGAGATTGATCCGCGCTCCAATTCCAATATTGATTAAAACTTGACCAGAATCAGATCTCTTCAACGCTTGTCTATTACAAGCCCGAGGTAAATAATCACATAAAGAGCGATTTCGCATTTTATTTTATTCCGGATTCAGTAAACGAACGTAGTTTACTGAATACGTACAGCCCGAGGGCATGCGTGAAGAAAATGAGGGGATATAGCTTCTCGTAGTACCAGAGGGATGCGAAGTAGAGGCCGATTGGAGACGCTGGCAGTCCGCCCGGGCTTTTCTGGGATGATTCGACAAGATAAGAAAGCGCTTTTTCAATTGATTCTTCAGTTTTGCCGCTGTCCCATCGCAGTATGGCGATCAGTGCGAGAGAAGTTTCCTCTATGCTTGGTTCAGCTCCTTTGCACCCACCCCAGGAGCCGTTTTCATTCTGCGAATCCAGCAGAAAACTGAGAGCCCTTCCGGCGGAACTGCGCATTTCTGCCGGAATACGCGGAGACAAATAAATATTTCCAAGAACGACGGCCGTCCCAAAGACTCTGTTCTCCATATTTGGAGCTCTCTGCGATCCGAACCAGAGCGGAGTCCAGGATCCGTCATCGTTCTGATTCTCAATGAGATAGGAAAATATCCTCTTCTCTGCCAAGTCTATCTTCCGGCGCATCTGTTCGGGCATTTTGCTCCGCCATTCGGAAAATGCCCTGACAGCATGCGCGCTGATGTCAGGTGAGCTCCTGTCGAAGGGAAGCCTCCGCCAGCCTTTGCAGAATGTGGGAATCCCTCCATCATCATTCTGAATCGAAATTAGCCATTGAATTCCTTTCCGCACGTTTTCGAGGGGGATATTTTCGGTCTCGGAGAGCTTTTTTAGCGCTATAAGGGCAGCTGCGCAGTCGTCGGAGTCTGGCACGGAGCCTGGCAGATCTGTCCAGCCCCAGCCACCCGGATCTGCTCCTGTGAATGGATGCGAGACCGAATTTTGCTGTCCCATAAGCCAGTCACTGATTCTGCCCGTTTTGGCATTTCCAAGACTGCCGAGAATTTTTGCGTCTGAGAGGGCAAGCACGGACTTCGAGCTGAGCCAGGTTGCAAGATCGCTGTCTATTGGCCAGGAGCCGTCCCTTCTCCGTCTCGAGCAGAGAAAGTTCAGAGCTTTGGATACAACTGGCAATTTATCGTGCCCGCAGGCGCAGAGCGCCATGCATACGAAGGAGCTGAGCGGGATTGCCTCAAGGAAACCGCCGGAGGATGGCTGAACGGCTTCAAGCTCGCGCATTGCGAATTTCGCAAAAAGCGAATCGAGAGCCTTTTTCATTCTGCCTCTTCCGGAGCGATGGGCACGGACACAGATTCCGACTGAGATCAGCGCCGGAAGTGCATAGCTGACCACCCGCAGATTCAAAGCCCCTCTGATTTTCTGAGGGAGCAGAGACAGTTCGTAAGGGAGGTCGGGTATGATGCGCCATATCTCATTTTTTCCGGAATTTTCTGAAAGGGCGAACATCATCAGTATTGGCGCGGAAAAAGTGGAGTCCACACCGTAGTACTCTAGCACCGCGCTTGGAATGTTTTCCATGGAGCCGCACTTGTTTTTCAGAAAGCATTCGGCCCTGCGGATTACTTCATTGTCGGCAGTGGAGGCAGCGCAGAATTTTATCGCGGCAAGAGAGAGCAGGCTCGTCGGCAGATTTGAGTCGCTTATGGGCGTGTCTCCCCAGCCACCGTCGGAATTCACATTCTTGGAAAGCCATTCCATGCCTGAAAATATTTCATCATGATAAAGGGACGCGTCTGCCATCTGCAGTGCAAAAATTGCCGTGGCGGTGGATAGGGCGCTGGAAGAGAGCTCTCCGCGCCAGCAGGCCGATTCGCCAAGCTCCTCCTTCAGCTCTTCGGAACGCCTGATGAACTCTCTGTGGATGGCGTCATGCATTGGAGTCATGCGGGAGAAATGAATGGAAATGTTTATTTTTCATTTGAGGCTGTTGTCGATGGCGAATACGTTGCTCCAATTAGCAATTGGATCTGTCTCTGCCGTTTTCCGACATCAGAATGCCTGCTCCGGCAACGGGCTTGCAGACGAGGATGGAGCTGGGGGGTCCAGCTTTTTTGTAGTATTCTTCGTCGAGCCTGCGCTTCAGATCTTTCACAGCCTTCTTGTGGGCGAGCACCATCATACAGCCGCCAAGACCTGCGCCTGCGAGCTGGGCACCGACGACTCCTTCAATTTTGCTTGAGACGTCGACCATTTTGTCAATTTCCGGAATACTGCAGTGATAGGAGCCTGCCTGCCATTGGAGCTGAGCCCTGTTCACTCGTTCGGGATCTCCGCTTTCGAGATCTTCTATCAGATTCAGCAGATAGATGTTTCCAGTGGGGGCATAAAACGGTGATGCATTCCAATTCTCATCGAAGCTGGCGACTCTGTCTCCATCATGGGATATGGACATCAGATGTCCAATTTCCTTCATCTTGCCGTCCCTGAGAAAGTCGGCGTAAAGCCTGGCGCGCTCGAATTCGGCGAGTCCGAAGAGTACTACACCCCGGATCGGATAGAGCCCGTCCTGGGGCGGCTTGTGCTGTGAGAAGAATTCGTCGAGCTGTTCGTCGGGCAGGGCTGATTGGAGCTCTTCTCTGGTGGCAGTTTCCGGCAGATGCAGAAGGAGCCTGTATATCCAGGAGAGCGGGATTCCCAGCTTTCTAGTGCTTACGTCCCGGAGGTGCGCGAGGAGGGGCGAGTACTGCGGGAAGAGTTTCCGGATCAGGCGGAAGCCTATGCGGTAGCATGTGATTCTGTGGTTGAACTGGTCTTTCACGTTCGCGCTTTTCACCGCCTTGATTCCAGAGTCGCAGACCGCCAGCACATGATCGTCCGGGAATGGAACTACATCTTCGACGGCGAAGTTGAAGAAGCGCACCTTGACTACTTTGCCCTTCTGCCCAAGCTTTACCGCGGCGTGGTCGGCGCTTCCTCCACGTGTTCCGACAAACCATTCGCCTTCGCCGCAGAGGGTGACAAGCTGCGATGGGAATGTGTCGAGGCGGTTTGCCGCGACCACAGCCTCGGCGGAGGCGACAACCAGACTGGAGGAGGAGCTCAGACCGGCGGCGGGCGGCACGTTGCCGCTTATCACAATGTCCATTCCGCGCAGAGGAGTTCCGATGAATTTCTTCTGCAGTCTGAGCACTGCGGCCTTCACATACTGGGACCAGTCCACTCCGTAGGTGCTTATCATTTCGGAAAGTTTCTTGCTGTTGACAAGGGAAAGCCAGTCGTCCCAGGGCAGATCAGAGACAAGCTCACCTATGGAAAAAGTCCTCTCTCCGAAGTTCTTTTCGTCAAGATTGTAGAGGTTGACCCTGTCGTCGTCTCTTGGCCGCACCAGCATCAATGTCTCGTATCCGATGGTCATCAGGTTGCAGTTGCCGCCCTGATGATCTATGTGCCTGCCCATGACATTGACCCTGCCCGGAGATCTGACCATGAAGACTTTGTCGGATGCCTTGAATCGCTTGAAGGACTGGGCGACAAGCTCCGCATATCTGGAGATGTGCCTGCGGAGCACGGTCTTGTCGTCGCCATAGCACTCGGACAGCTCGCGAAGCAGTTGCTTGTCCCTGCCTGAGAATATCTTGTCGAAACTGCTCCGCCATTCCTGAAGGGATCGGAATGAGCGGGATTCGGGCAGACTTGACTTTTCCTGCCGCTGTGTGGCTTTTATATGTGCTTCTACTTCAAGAAGTTCTGCCGGATCATTGAAGCCGAGTATCTGGGAAGGATTGTCAACTCTCAGAGACATGCATTTGAAGAGAGGTCTGCCGTTCTTCGATGCGGAGGAAAGGATTTGCACAATATCGGAGAGGTATTCCTCCTTTTGCGCGTTGTTTCTGTCGAGCCTTGACAGGGCGTAGCGGAGCGCCATGGAATTAACAAGATAGACGGACGTGTTCATCTCTTCTGTGCTTTCTGCGTCGTCCGGCAAAATTGGCTGGACGGATGAATCCGGGAGAGTCGCCCTGAAATAGGCGTTTTCTTCGGGCATCATTTCCAGAAGGGCTTCTTTAGAGGGCATATCCGCCGTCCCGCAGGCAATTTTCCAAATCTCTCCGAATGCCGAAAGAATCTTCTTTTCGGAAGGGAGCTGTCCTGATTCAGAGAAATTGCGCTCTATTGCGCGGCGGAGTTCGGACGCTGGGACAGACTTCTTCGAATTCAGGATGGCGCGAAGTTCGCAGAAAGTCCGCTTCTGCCTTATGTCCGGCATTTCAAATATTGCCAGCGGAGAGGAGTCTGGCGCTGAAACAAGTCGCCCCTGTGACGATCCCTTTTTGTTTGGGACTGTCAGCAGGGCGAGATCGCAGGCGCCCGAGAAATACCTGTCGAAGAGCTGTTCCATTACGGACTGCGCGATAAGCCTGTCGCCAGCGACCAGGAGAATGTCACCCTCGACTCCCATTCTTTCTATCAGTCCAAATCCGGTTTTCACGGCATTTGCCGTCCCCAACTGCTCGGTCTGATAGCAGAAGACTGCGTTGCGGAATTCATTGCCGACGGTTTCGACCACCTGTCCAGCGAGATTGCCGACGACAACTATGTGACTGCGAATTCCGCAGTTGTTGTATACGTCCAATGCCCTCGATATCACCGGGCGGCCATCAACCGGGAAACAGACTTTGTGACAGGAGGACGATTTCATTCTGGTGCCTTTTCCCGCCGCCAGTATGATGCTAAATTCGGGCGCAGTCTTCGTCATTTGTGGTCTCGCTTTCTTTACGCTGTTGTCTGAAAATTTCCAGTTCGCGTTCATTCGGCGGAAGCTAGATTAGTTTGATTTCTGTTAAAATCAAGTCTAGGATTGCCGGAGCCTAGAATATCTGGGAGGAGATGTTCAATGGCTCAGTCCGCCCCCCCTCCGCGGGAATACCTGTTGAGATAAGATCCCAAAGCTGTTAAAAATAGAGGCTATTTCATCGCGGCATCGAAGAGTTTCGACACCTCGTTCCAGTTCACGACATTCCACCAGTTGGATACATACTCGGCGCGTCTGTTCTGATATTTGAGATAGTATGCGTGCTCCCAGACATCTATGCATAGGATGGGGGTGCCGCGCTCAATACCAGGAATGTCCATCAGCGGATTGTCCTGGTTTGGCGTCGAGCATATCTTCAGCTTTTTTTCCGGCGTTACAATCAGCCAGACCCAGCCGGAGCCGAAGCGCGACAAGGATTCCTGATCAAAAAGCTTTTTCATGGCATCCATTGAAGTAAAGTCGGATTTGACTGCCGATTCTAGGGCGGCGCTTGGTTTCCCCCTTTGCCCCTCCGGCGCCATCAGTCGCCAGAAGAGTGAATGATTGAAATGTCCGCCCCCGTTGTTGCGGACGGCGCTGTTGAAGCCCGATATCTGTCTCTGGACGGCTTCGAGAGACAGTCCTTCTAGTTCAGGAAAATTCCCGATCTGCGCGTTGAGATTTCTGACGTAGGCCGCATGATGCTGGCCATGATGAATCTCCATTGTGGCCTTGTCAATATAGGGTTCCAGCGCATCAGTGGGGTAGGGGAGGGGAGGAAGAGTGAACTGAGCTGAAAGTGCAGATGGGAGACAGAAAGCGGCGAGCATAAAAACAAGACGTCGGACGATCTTCATTGGAGCTTCTCCTTTGTGGTTGTAATTTCCATGACTACGATCAATCTGGAACGATGTCGGCATCTGGACCATGAATGCTTGAAAGGCGGATCACGGCAGAGCCGCGAGCCAGCGCCACTCGATACATTCAATATGCCATTTCCAGACGCCAGGCTTGCTCTGCGGAAATCCTTCAGCAGAAACAAATCTGGAATCGCCGGAAATTACAATGTTCCAGGATAGAGTAATGCAAGATTGAGTGTTTTTCCAGCAGATGTCAATATAATTTCTTTTGAGAGACTCTTCTCGTGTGCACTGCCTCTGCCAGGACGCTTCCGCCTGTCTGAATTTTGAATGATTATTTCGAGAGTGAATCAAGAAGGGCGAAAAGCTCTTTCAAATTGTCGGCGTCCCCTTCTATCCGATTGAATATGCGTCCGACGGACTCAAGGAAGTGCGAGTCCGAGCCTGTGATGGCTGGATATCCCTCGACTCTCATTCCAATCTGGTATTTTTCAGAAACCCATTGCTTTGCGCCGATTTCGACTGCGTCAAAACCGAGCCCCGGCAGTAGAATCCCAAGCTGGCTCTTGATGCTGAACTTGTTCTTGAACACATGCGAAGGCAGGACAAAGCCGCCGCGCGCCTTCACCTCCGACACGATGCTCTCCACAGGCAATGATGTTCCCACCTGTCTGAGCCTGTCGTCTGTTCCAGTTATCTCGTCTTCGCTGTCGTATATGAGCTGATATCCGAATATCTCCTCGGGATTTTCCCCGGGGGGCAGATGAGAATCCACGAGCTTCTGGAAATCATCCAAAGCAGTGAGCTCCTGGAAGAGCGCGATGAAATGCGCTTCCTCGACGGATGAGACTTCGATGCCGGGAATCAGGGAAATCCCTTCGAAATCCGAGGATGCCAAGAGGGCAGGGGCGACATTTGCAGAAGCGTTGTGGTCGCTTATCGCGATGAAGCGCAGTCCGGCTTCTTTGGCCCTGGACAGGATTTGCCTGGGAGACATCGTGTCTTCGGCGCACGCCGAAAGGGCGCTGTGTATGTGGAAGTCAAACGAAGGCATTCAAAACTTGCCTGCGTATGCCATGCAGAGCGCCGCGGAACTTTTCGGGCTTCCAAGGAGCGAGACCCCCTGCGCCCTGGACTTTTCCAATGCCTGTTTTTCGGGGACGACTCCGTTCACCAGGACGACGCAGGCGACATCCTTCAGCTGGGCAACGGCGACAGTGTTGATGTGCCCCTGGATCGTCATCCAGGCGGCGCCGGGCTCTACGTTCGCCATCACATCGCTGAGCAAATCTCCGCAGTACAACGACGATACCTCCATTTCTGCCGAGGCGTCGTCCATGACGAAAACTTCAAGGGACAAGTCCGATGCGAAATCTTTGAGCTTCATTCCCTTCCTCCTTTGTTCCATCATGAGAAAAATGATTATTCCTGCTGAGGCTCTAGAAAAACTGTCGCGTCAATTTCAGTTCCAGTCTCCATTGAAGACTTGATGTGGAACTTGTCTGCACAGCGCTTCATGTTCGAAAGCCCCAGTCCGGCTCCGAATCCGAGCGAACGGATTTTCTCGTTCGCCGTCGTGAAGCCCGGCTGCATCGCCCTTTCAATGTCCGGAATCCCGGGGCCCTCGTCGGCAACAAAGATCCTGACCCTGTCGTCGTATAGCGTCACGTCCATGTATCCGCCAAGAGAATGCACAATGACATTGATTTCCGCCTCGTAGCATATGACGGCGATGCGCCTTATGACGCTCTGCTTTATCCCATGTTCAGTCAGCTTTTTCTTGACCGTGGTCGAGGCTACGCCTGCTATATCGAAATTGTCGTGCGGAATCTCAAAGTGATAGCTGTTTTCGCCATGTATGACAGCTCCGCTGGAAGTTTTTTCCTGCGCCTCGAATTTTTCGGCAATCGTGTTGATTTCCATCAGGAGATGGGAGAGAATGTCTCCGTATGTCAGTATCCCGACGAGCTCCAGAGATGCCTGCGACTTGACTACAGGGAGGCGCCCAAAGCGGAATTTCTTGAACAAATTTGTCGCGGCGATAAGCGAGTAGTTCTCCGGGATCGTCACCACATTGCGCTTCATGTATGATTCAACCTTCTGATCAATGAAGCCCTTGTCGAATGCAGTGATTATGTCGTCAATGGAGATTATCCCCACTATGTGTCCGTTTTCGACGATCGGGGTTCCTGAAAAGCGCTTGTCCTTCATGCAGAGCTGAATGTCTCTGAAACTGCTGTTCGGCGGAAAGGAAACTACATTCCTGTTCATCACCTCACGCACCTTGATCTGATACATCAGCTCATGGACTAGCTTAATTTGCCGTTCTTTGAGCTCCGGCATCGCCTTCCTCCAGACAGCGTCCGAGGCGCGCGCAGGCTTCGAACATGGTTAACTGACTCAGTATCAGGGGGATGCCGCTGTTCTTCGCGATGCTCACTGCCGCCGGCTGAGGCTGTTTGCCTCTGACAATTACGACACAGCATGCGTTGGTGATTTCCGCCGTCCTCAGAATCTGCGCATTGGTCAGGCCGGTCAGAAGGGCGTACTTCTCCTTTTCGAGCGCGAGCAGATCGCTCAGGAGATCGGTCGCGGCGTAATCCTCCACCGTGTCTCCGACTCTGTCCTCTCCGCAGACGATTTCGCCTTCAAGTATTTCAGCGAGCTCTCCGATCTTCAGCTTCTTTTTCACGTGATTTTATCTTTCCTGTTGTTTGTCGTTGAGTCGGCTTGAACTCGCAGAAGATACATTTCAATCGCTATTTTTTCAAACAATGCTTCTCTTTTATGAAAAATATGTTTTTTAGCATTTGAATATCCGCCGCGACGGAATAGCTTTAACGGCTGTTTTGTTCTCAAGCAACGCGTAGCTGATTAGAGGCACAATAAAATAAAGGGTCTGCCACAATATGGAAGATAAATGCTCATGCGGACAAAAGGATTCGATCATCGCCAAATGTCCTGAAAAGCGGGACGAACTTGAAAAATACATATCGTCGCTTCCGCTCAGCGGCAATTCAGTCTCCGACCGAGGCTTTCTCATACAGAGCCTCCACAAGGCACAGGCGATTTTCGGCTATCTGCCGGAGGAGCTCCAGCTCTTCGTCGCGGACAAGCTGGGCCTCCATCTCTCCGAAGTCTATGGTGTCGTGAGCTTCTACACCTACTTCACAACTGTCCCTGTCGGAAAATTTAAAATCAATGTATGCACCGGGACTGCGTGCTACGTGAAGGGCGCTGAAAAGATTCTTGGCGAGTTCAAGCGCTATCTTGGAATTTCCGAGGGCGAAACCACCAAGGACATGAAGTTTTCTTTAGGCTGTCTCAGATGCGTCGGCGCGTGCAGTCTGGCCCCCGTGGTCATGGTCAACGACAAAGTTTACGGGAACGTGACCAGCAAAATGGTTCCCGACATACTCGACGCTTGCAAAGACTGAAAAAAGCATAGGATAAATAAAATGCAAAAATTCGCGAACTATTCCGAACTCGATTCTTTCCGAAAAGGACTCTCCGGCATCTCGTCAGCACTCGAAAGGAGAATCCTTGTCTCAATGGGGACATGCGGCATCGCCGCAGGGACCGCACCTATACTTGAGGCCATCGAAAAGGAAGTCAAAACAAAATCTCTCGAAGGCAAGGTCGAAATAGTCCAGACAGGCTGTATGGGTCTCTGCCACAGCGAGCCGTCAATCGAAGTCTTCGACTGCGCATCAAAAAGCTCGGTTTTCTTCGGAAACGTCAAGCCTGAAAACGCAGAGGCGATCGTCCTCAAGGGCGTAAAAGCCGCCGGACTTGAGAAGATAGACAGAACCTGGCATTATCCCGAGGACGAAGGCTTCATGCCTGACAAGCTCCAGGCGAAGCTTGTCCTGAGAAACTGCGGACGCATTGATCCGGAAAGGATCGAGGACTACATACGGGCAGACGGATACAAGGCGCTTTCAGATACGCTTCAAAGCCGCAAACCCGAGGACATACTCGACATAATTACCAAATCCGGTCTCCGAGGCAGAGGCGGCGGCGGATTCCCGACAGGAAAGAAATGGTCGTTTGCCGCCTCCCAGAAAAGCGATGTCAAATACATCATATGCAATGCCGACGAGGGCGATCCAGGCGCATTCATGGACAGGGCCGTGCTCGAGGGAGACCCCCATTCCGTCCTCGAAGCAATGGCCATCGCCGCCTATGCGACTGGCGCTACCAACGGCGTCATATATGTCAGAGCGGAGTATCCCCTCGCAGTGAAACGCCTGCTGATTGCCATATCCCAGGCATCGGAGGCAGGACTTCTTGGACGGAACATACTGGGCTCCAAATTCAGCTTCGAAATTGAGCTCAAGTACGGCGCTGGCGCCTTTGTCTGTGGAGAAGAGACAGCTCTGATCCATTCGGTCGAAGGCCTCCGCGGAGAGCCGAGCTTCAAGCCTCCCTTCCCGGCAGTCTCCGGTCTCTGGAAAAAGCCGACAGTCGTCAACAACGTCGAAACATTCGCAAATGTCTGCGCCATAATAAGAAACGGAGCAGACTGGTTCCGAAAAATTGGCACAGAAAAGGCGCCCGGCACAAAAGTCTTCGCCTTGGCTGGCAAGATTTCCAAGGTCGGTCTTATAGAAGTTCCGATGGGCATCAAGCTCAAGGAAATTATCTATACGCTCGGTAATGGTTGTAAAAACGGAAAGAAGTTCAAGGCGGTCCAGACTGGCGGTCCATCTGGCGGATGCCTCACAAGCGACAGGCTTGACACCCCGATCGAATACGAGTCACTCATAGCCCTCGGCTCGATGATGGGCTCTGGCGGAATGATCGTGATGGACGAAGACGACTGCATGGTCAACGTCGCAAAGTTCTTTCTCGAATTCACGCTCGACGAGTCATGCGGAAGATGCACCCCGTGCAGAATAGGCAACAAAAGGCTCCACGAAATGCTCTCCGACATATGCTCTGGAAAAGCAGACGTTTCAATTCTGACAAAAATGAAGACGCTCTCGGAGGTCATCAAGGACACCGCCCTTTGCGGTCTCGGGCAGACTTCGCCCAATCCGGTCCTCTCGACTCTCAGCAACTACCACGACGAATATCTTGCTCACATCAACGAAAAAAGATGTCCGGCCGGCGTCTGCGTGAAATTGCTGAGCTTTGAAATCAATGACAAGTGCGTCGGATGCACAATGTGCGCAAGGCACTGCCCCGTCTCCTGCATTTCAGGAGAACGCAAGCAGAAGCATGTCATTGATCAGAGCAAGTGCATCAAGTGCGGTGTCTGCCATGAAACATGCAAATTCCATGCGATTGACAAGCGCTGATTGAACGCGTGCGCCGGCTCGCCTTGAGAGCCTTTCTATTCTCACGGAGCGGCAAAGATGCGGAAAATTTCAAATTACTATCTCAAGAACAAATCTGCTCTCGCGGCACTCGTCGTCCTCTGCCTCTATATCGCGGCTGGAATATTTGCCGAA
Organism: Victivallis vadensis; assembly: GCA_020718525.1. GTDB lineage: Bacteria > Verrucomicrobiota > Lentisphaeria > Victivallales > GWF2-50-93 > DYRX01. Next base: position 2,161 of record DYRX01000012.1, on the reverse strand, counting down.
TCCATCCTTTTCTTCAATTCCGACAAGACCGCTCCCTTCTACGAGAAGTCCGACATGGCAAAAGCATATCGCCCCCCTTCCGCAGAACATTGGATGGGAACCGACTACAAGGGCAGAGATGTCTTCTGGAGAGCCTTCTTCGCCATAAGAACCGCCCTGAAAATAGGAATCCTCGCGTCCCTGATTTCCTCCGCCATCGGCCTCTTCCTCGGTGCGGTCTCAGGCTATTTCGGATCATTCATTGACGATTTGGTCACATGGCTATACAGCTCTTTCGCCGCAATTCCAACTCTTCTCTTTGTCCTGGCCTTTTCCCTCCTTGCGACAAAAGGCTTCATGTCCCCGCCATTTTCAACAATCTTTTCCGGACTCGCCTCCCTTATGAGAGTCGAGCCAGGCATGCTTGCGCTCTACCTCGGAATCGGACTTACCGGATGGGTCGGACTATGCAGAGTAGTGCGCGGCGAAGTGATGAAGCTCAGAGAAACAGCCTATGTCCAGGCCGCAAGATCGCTGGGCTACCGCGACATCAGAATAATCTTCAGACACATCGTCCCAAATATAATGCACATCGTCATCATCTATTTCACTGTCCGTTTCGCCTACGCGATTGCAACGGAAGTGATTGTCAGCTACATTGGAATCGGCGTCCAGACAGAACCAAGCTGGGGCGTCATGATTTCAGACGGACAGCAGAGGCTCTGGCGCGGCGTCTGGTGGGAAATTGGCGCCGCAACCGCGTTTATGTCTCTTCTGGTCCTTTCTATTCACATGACCGGCGACGCACTGAGAGACATCCTCGATCCAAGATGATCAGGAGCATCTTGCCGAAAGCAATCTCAAATATAGAGGTAATTGCAAAAGTATTGAATTGTTCCTGTTTTATTTATCGTTTCCTCTCATGCTAATTATAAATGACTTAGGTGTGAACGTCCCCTGATAACAACGGCGATCCGATAGGCCAGACGACGGTGCGGCACATGATACACGGCTACGAGAAGAAGGCGAAGATCAAGACCAACGTCACGCCGCACACCTTCCGGAGAAGCTGCACCACCGAGATGATAAAGGCCGATGCGGGAATCTACCACGTCAAGGAGCTTCTCGGAAACGAGAGCCTCGAAACCCTGCGCCACTACGCGAAGCTGAACATAGGCGATCTCCAGAAGGTGCATGCAAAATGTCATCCGCGGGAGAAGGACGACTAAAAATAAAAAGGACATTGCATCCTCAGGAAGAAAAGTTATCTTGAGAAACCCGAAAGGAAATATATGAAAGAACTGATGCCGATAGAACGCATTGAGAGCAAAATACTCCTCATCAGGGGACACAAGGTGATGCTCGACAGGGACCTGGCCAATCTGTACGAGGTTGAAACAATACGGCTAAGAGAACAGGTGAAACGGAACCATGAACGTTTCCCGGAAGATTTCATGTTCCAGATCTCTGAAGATGAGGCGGGTATCATGGTATCGCAAAATGCGATACCATCCCGGAAAAGCCTTGGAGGCCATCTCCCCTATGTCTTCACCGAACAGGGGGTTGCCATGCTGTCCAGTGTCCTGAGAAGTAAAAGGGCAATCGCCGTCAACATCCAGATAATGCGCGCCTTCGTCAGATTGAAGCAGATTCTTGCAGGCAACAAGGATCTTGCAAAAAGACTTGACGAACTGGAGTCCAAATACGATGAGCAGTTCCAGGGCGTTTTCGAAGCAATCCGCCAGCTCATGGCTCCGCCTCCTGTTCCGCCAAAAAGAAAAATAGGCTTCCACTCCTGAGCCCATGAACTTCCACGTCTGCCTGTCTTTTATCCTTCCAGCCGTATTTTATGGACAGCTAAAAAAAGAAGGTTCGCCCATGGCGGGAAGGCTTGCAACAATTTTTCTCCTGCTTCTTTTCACTTCCGTCTCCTCGATGGCCTCAATCGGTCTGCCTTCTCCGACCATCCCCGCAACGCTTCCGAAGTCTCCCGAAGCCGTCCAGTCTGAGACTCCCGCAGAAGTTGAAGTTTCTCTTTTAGCCGTGATCGAAAATCCCCCTCCCTACAGGCCGCTCTACGTCTACGGGATAAAAACCCCTTATGGCGAAAAAGAACGGGGTCATACTGAATGCCCCCCAACTTAAGCAACTTTCTCTCTTTTTGGAGAAATCATTCCGTAAG
>DYRX01000011.1:17656-29153 GCA_020718525.1 Victivallis vadensis | reverse complement strand
GTGTTGATGCCATATTCAACACTATTCTGCGTAATCCACGGCAGTTTCCCGAAGTTCATCGCAATGTAAGGCGTGCCTTGGCTCGTCGTTTTCCATATGAGATATTTTTTATTCTGGACGACCAACGCACTATTGTTCTTGGTGTTTTCCACGCCAGACGCAATCCGAAAATTTGGAAGGAAAGAACAAATTGATTCGAACCGTGGCATGCTCCTAACCGCGAGTTCGCTATGAGGGATACATGAAAGCATTTAAAGTCAAATTGCCTGAAATTGGTAAAAAGAATCTTCTTGCTTTCCACGATAGCCTGGACAAAGAGCTTGTTCTGAAATGCAATGGAGTTCCGCTCGAAAAAAACGAGGACGGGAAATATTTCATTGCAGATCAGAACGGAGACATCATCGAATTTTCATGGGAAACGGATTTTGACGACAATCCAGTCATAAGCGCGAACGGAGTCCAGCTCGAGATCGAGGCAAAGCTGACGCCGCTAGAATGGATTCTTGCAGGGCTTCCTCTACTGCTTGTTCCTGTGGGAGGTCTGATCGGCGGAGTGCTCGGAGGACTTGCCACCTTTTTTAATCTCAAAATAATGCGCGCTGGCAAGACTCCTTTATTCAAATACCCTTCCTGCATCGGCATTTCAGTTCTGGCATTCGCAGTATATGCGCTCCTGGCGGTCATACTCAATCTCATGTTCGGATTCAGCACGGGAATGATCGGCATGAAAAATTTTTCAAATGCAATTGACAGCATGACTCCGTCAGAACTGGAGTCCAGCATGAAAAGCGGAGAATTTCCCGATCTATATGCGGACAATCCCGGGGACAGCGCCATTGAAATATCAATTGACGGATCAAAGCCGACAATTATCGAGCCATTCACCTATGCAAGCTTCAGGACAGGACATGGCAGACACAAATGCGTCTATTCTGCAAATGGAAAGATCTTGGACAGCATTGATTTCGAGCTTCCTGAAAACAAAGTCGCGATGATATCTCCAGAAGGTGCTACCCCTCTCACAATCATAAGCGCAAGCTATTCTACAAACAATTTTGGATTTGGCGGAAGCGGAGAGGAAAATGTCACTGGAAAAAATTTTGTTGTCGCAGATTTTGGCATCCTTGAACCGATTCCCGAAAAAATAACTGTCAAACTGAAATCCGGCGAGTTCGGAAAAACATTTACAAGGACTAAAATAACAAAGACATTGCCGCAGAATCCGGGAAGCTTGGAAGCTTATGTCTTTTTGACAAAATACCACGACAAGCCAGCAAACCCTTACACGATCCATGAAGCAGATATTTCTTTAATGAAAATGCTTCTTGCCCTCGGAGAAGAGCCTAAGAGACCCGAGCACGCCGCAGTTCTCTTGGATTATGCCGCAAAAAGCAAGGGGCGCATTCTCGAAGCGGCGCTCACGTCACTTGACAAGCTCTCCGATAAAATATCAGATCAGGAACTTGCGAAATTCGCAGTAGAGGACGAAAAAGTCTCTTTGTCCGGTCTCTCGTACGGGAGTCCAGCAGCATATGGGAGAAGCGGCTGGGCTCTTAAAAAGCTCGTTTCAAAAACAGCATTCAACTGCTTTCCGACTCCTGGCAGGGCATGCCTGAAAAAAATAGAGGCGTCCTTATGCGCCTATTGGCGGAAGAGGGGAATCTAGAACTGAAGAAGGCAATTCTGATGAAAATGCTTGACAGTCAGCCGCCCACTGACGAGCAGACCCTCTCGCAAATTTGGCGGATAATTGACGACAATCAATTGGATTTGAACGATGATGCAATGAAAAAAATTGATGGATTCATTGCGAATATCGCCAACGATAGATCGCGCTCCGGGCTGTCCAAAAAATGGGACGGGAAGATTTACCAGATAGCCAGCAAGGGAAATTCCGGGGAATACATCAGAAACAAGCTCCTTGATTCGCTTAAAAAAGACAGAGACTTCGATCCGAAAACCGTTGTGTCTCTTGTTAGGCAGGGGCTCTACAATGATCTGATCGAAATTTTTCCCTCCCTGGATGGCGAAAAGAAAATACTTCTCGTTTCTTCCCTGCCCAGCAAAGAAACTGAAAAAGTTCCCCAGGGAGCCTTTGACATTGCCTGGATGGCGCTGGGAGATCCTGGTCAAAGCGTTTCAGCCAAAGGACTTACGTATCTTTCTCACAATTATCCGGACGAGCTTGATTTCCTGAGAAAAACCTGGAAGATTGGCGGCGCCATAGCGGATCAAAAGGAGAAAAAGCGCTTTTTCGATTTTCTCTGGTCGCACTCCTATTCCAAAATTGGCTCCATGACAATTGCCGAAGCCTGCGAAGCGGCAATGGAATCTCCCACGGAAAATTACGTTGAAAGAGTCATTGATCGCCTCGAACAAGACAGCGATCAGAGGCTGGCAAATTTTTCAGCTCTGCTCGAGGCTTTCAGCAAATCGGAGAGCGAGCAGAACAGATTCTGGGTCATGCGGGAAATGAAGGAGGTCTCATATCTGCAGTTTGCATTTCGAAAGCCGGAAGAATTGGAGCTATTTAAAAAAATATTTTCCACCGGACTGGAAGACAAATCTCCCGCAGTGCGCGCCGCGGCGCTCGAAAGCTCCCTCTCTCTTCAGAGACTGGATTTTCCAGATGAGGAAATGGCGGAGAAAATCATCTCTTCCGATCTTCCTCGTGAACGCCAGAAGGAAATCAAAAAGAACTACGGGTTCTGGATCTGCAGGAATTGGGACAATTTAACTAGAGACAGAGACAAGCGGGACGAGGCGCTTTCTAAAATTATTCGAATATTGAACAGTACTGAGGACGAGGAACTTGCGAAATTCGCATCGTCCAGACTTGATCACCCTGCTCCGGAGGAAAACAAATACATCTCCGAACTTGCAAAGATCGCGGAAAAAAATCCATACCGAGAATGCAGGCTCGAAGCAATGACTCATCTTTCGGCGCTGGATTTCTCGAAGGATTCCGCCGTCACTTCGGTTTTTTTGAAGAATCTTGGCGACAAGGACGCTGAAATAAGATGGAGGGCCTTCATGTCCATTGCGCACAAATGCCAGAAGTACAACGCCGAATTCAGGGAAAAAAACCTCGGCGCCCTGAAGGCGGCGGCGGGCAAGGAAAAGAATGAAAAGACGAAGGCTGACATGGAAAATATGCTCAGGCACAGCCTTGACGCATTTGAAAAAAAGAACTGAAGTTGCCAGTCTGAAAAAAATAGAGCCCGACTAATTTTATCACAGGAAGCTCAATATGAATGAAATTGTGGCGAATCCGTCGAGATCAGCCTACGAGCCGCTTGATCGCCTTCTCTTTTCGGATCTGCCGGGATCCATGATCAGAGTTCTAGACGGGAACGGGGACGAATATGTCTCAGGAAAAATATCCAGCTCCGGTGAATTCGCTTTCAGGATTGGAGCTTCCCTGGGAACTCATACGGCGCTGATTCTCGACGAAGGCAGGCTAGTTTCGACATTCACATTCCGAGTTGACGCATCAACAAAGCTCGAAGACGGATCCGGCAAATACCGCGCCTTTTTGGAAGATCTGCATTTGACTGTTCTGCACTCGTGCAGTGGCGAAGGATCCCAGTATGTCCATTTCAGGGGCAAGACATATTTCTATTTTATCCGATGGCTCCGCGATCACACCCATACTTTGAAGGGAATGAAATATTTCCATCATGATCTCAAGACAGGCTTCGAACTCTACGCCGACACGCAGAGAGAGGATGGAATGCTATTTGAAAGAATTGCTCCGAAGCGAAAAGACGTCCAGAACTGGAGGGACTACACATTCAAGGAGGGCTCTTTCGTTCGGACTGTCCATGCGAATGCAGATGGAACTGGAAAAGCTCACACTCTTCAGAGGATTCCGGTGGAAAACGATGTGGAATTTCTCTTCATAGAATGCCTGTATCACACTTGGAAGGCGACAGGAGACGACAAATGGATGTGGAAATATTTGGATAACTGCATAAGGGCGCTGGAATACTCGATCACAGACAAATATCGCTGGAGCCGAAAATTCGGGCTCCTGAAAAGGGCCTACACCATAGACACCTGGGATTTCATTCACAATGACGATGCCGAATTCACTCTCGGCGACAATTGCTTCAACCCGCGCAAAACCGTGTTCGGGATAATGTTTGGCGACAATACTGGAATGGCGGCTTCATGCCGTTTCCTGGCGGAAATGCTTAGACACGCGAAGCGCGGCAAAGAGGCTGTGAAGTATGAAAGACTTTCGGACAATCTGCTGTCCCGCTTGGAAAATATTGCCTGGAACGGGAATTTTTACACCCACCATGTCAGCGAAGATCCGTCCTTCTCCAGAAATATGGGCGGCACCGATGAGAGCAGGCAGGTCACACTGTCCAACGCATACTCCATAAGCCGCGGAATTGGCTACGACAAGAGCAGATCCATAATAGAGACGTACAAGCGAATCCGCAGGGAGATGCCGAAAAACAGCCCTGGGGAATTCTACAACTGCTTTCCTCCGTTTGAAAAGGGATTCGGGGATCAGAACTCTCTTTGGCAATACATGAATGGAGGCGTATCCACAATTGTGGCTGGCGAGCTCGCGAGAGGATCTTTCGCGTTCGGAGAGGAAAAATATGGCGTGGATATTCTTGACCGACTGCTCGGTCTCGCCAAAAAGCACGAGGGACACCTCCATGTTTGCTTCAATGGAAATCCGAAGACAAGAATGCCTGCAAGGAAATTCAAATCCCTTGATCTAGCGAATTTCGCAAACGTGAGCCACGCGTGGCGCGTGTCTGGCGGCTGGGGAGAGAAGGGCAACGACCTGTCAAACATGCCGGAAGGTACTTTGGAATATCATGGCATCCCATTCCATGTCAAGGACTTGGGAATCGGGATTTCCAGACGCAGACCCGGATACGCCGATGAAATTGCAGTTTCTGTGAACGCCAAGTTCAAGTCGCTCTATCTTCTTCATACGGCGTCTGCCTACGGAACAGCCTCAGAAATTGAACTGCTCTACTCGGATGGCACGGCTGAAACCGAATACATCCAATGCGGCAAGAATATTGACAACTGGTTCATGCCCGAATCCGGAGAATGCGGAATCGGCGGGCATGCGCCAAAAATGGACAAAGGCTGGCCTGAATATCAGATTGCCTGGAGAGGCTCGAGCGGAAAATTCGACAATGTGGGAGTGTTCATCTGGGGCTGGAACAACCCGCATCCCGAAAAAAAGGTATCGAAAATAGTCTTCAGAGCGATGAAGAATGGAGCTTCCTATTTTGTTTCGGCGATGACTCTTTGCGAGAGTCCGGTCCTTTTTCCACAAAGCGATCTTTCCTTTGGAATTCCAGACGGATGGGGTGCTTCCGCAGTAGTGACTGCCATGCTGGAAGGGCTTGCCGGCATTGCGGATCTAGGCAGGGCTTTCAGCCGTCTTGAAATTTCCCCCCGCTGGAGCTTCACAAATGAAAAATTTGTCAAGGTCACGGCGAAATACCCAGCTTCCGGCGGCTATGCGGCATATGTCTGGGAGAAAAAACATGGAAAGATCAAATTGACCATCACGTCTTCTGCGGAAGCAACGGAACTCCGTGTTCCGATTGGAAAGGCAAGCAATCCGCAGATTTGGCTCTCCGGAAAAAAACAGAATTTTGCCGTTGAGAAAGCTGGCGAATCTCGATACGTGAAATTGCTCCTGCCGGGCAAAGCTGTCCATGAGATTGACATATTCCCCGGAAAAAGCCCGAAAAAATAGAGAGCTTTTGAAAAAATGGATTGTCATGTTATTTTGGCAGGAATGACAAATACAAATAGCTGAACCGAAACAAAGAGAGGCAAGAATGTATTTCCACAAACATCTCTATCCTGCGAACTTCGCATACGCCAGCACGCTATCCGGCAAGACTGTCGCCGTTGGAAGCAAAAAGCTGAAATTGTCGTTCGAAGAGTATGAAGGCGGAATATACAGAATTTCCCTCTCTTCGCCAAATCTCTGGAGCAAGAACTTCAGCCAGGCAGGTCTTTCCACGCCTCCCAAAAGCAAATGCGGACATGGTGGCGGAATAGGCGGCAAAGCCGGACTGGTCTTTGACCGCAATTTTGGATTCAAGGTGCTGGGCAATGACGGCGCGCCACTGCTTTCAAGCCCTTCCGGCCATTCCTTCGGCCTCTGTGGAAAATCCTCCCTATTTCTCTTCGAAAAAGAGGAATCCTTCCAGTTCTATGGGTTGGGCGAAAAACAGAAAGGTCTGGAGCTGTCCAATATCAGGACAAAATTTTGGAATACCGACGTCTGGGCAGACTTCGACTCGAACGTGTTTATAAACGGACACCCGGATCCGATGTATGTCTCGATCCCCTATTTGATCGTCAAGAAAAACAACAGCTACATTGGAATCCTGCTCGACAATCCAATGGTAACATTCGCAAGCACTGCGAGCACAAGCAATATCGCTGGGCAGATGGCGGTGAAAGGCGAGCAGAACAAGGGCTGTTTCTGGATGGGATGCGAAGACGGCATGCCCGAAATCTACATCATCGTGGGACCTTCTCTTCCGGAGCTCACGCGCAAGCTCCAGTCACTGGTCGGAAAAACGCCTCTGCCGCCTGCCTGGGCGCTCGGATACCAGCAATGCAGATGGGGCTACGAGTCGCTCGAGGACATGGACTATCTCGACTCGAACTTCAGCAGATTCAAAATCCCCTGCGACGGCTTCTGGTTCGACATCGAATATATGGACGGCTACCGGGTCTTCACCTGGGACGAATCAAAATTTCCCAGACAGAAGGACGCCTTCGAAAAGCTTGGAAAAAAGGGCCGAAGAATTGTGCCTATTCTCGATCCAGGAGTGAAGATGGAGAAAGGATACAAAGTCTATGACGACGGCAAAAAAGACGATGTTTTCTGCAAGACTCCTGAAGGAACTGACTATGTAGGCCTGGTCTGGCCAGGTGAAACGGTCTTTCCTGATTTCTCCACCGGAAAAGGGCGTGCCTGGTGGGCGAAATGGGTCAAAATATTCGCAGAAACCGGCGTCTCAGGCGCCTGGCTAGACATGAACGATCCTGCCACGGGGCATGTTGACAACATGCAGATGATGTTTGACAATGGAAAAAATCCGCACGAGACTTTCCATAATCAGTATGCGTTTGGCATGGCAAAGGCGTCCAGGGAAGGCTTTTTGGCGGCAAGACCGAATCGCCGTCCCTTCCTTCTCTGCCGCTCAGGATGCACGGGATCAGGCAAATACACCGCGATTTGGACTGGAGACAACTACAGCAACTGGCATCACCTCAAGAGCTCGATCGCGATGACGCTGAACCTTGCCTTGTCGGGAATTCCTTTCAACGGACCCGATGTTGCAGGCTTTGGCGGCGATGTGACCGAGGGGCTCATGCTGGCTTGGATGAAGGCGGGATTTCTTTTCCCTGTGCTGAGGAATCATTCATGCAGAGGGGCGCTGAGGCAGGAGCCCTGGGTATTCGACAACGACAGCGTCGAGGTTCTTCGCGACTACATCAGACTGCGCTACAAATTCCGTCCATATCTCTACAATCTTTTCATCGGGCAGGAGAACACAGGAGAGGCCATAATGCGCCCGCTTTTCTATGATTTCCAGGATTTGCCCGAGCTCCCGCTTGCAAAAATAGACGATCAGTTCATGGTTGGACCCGCAGTGATGAATGCTCCGCTCGTCAATCCCGGTTCAAGCAGAACCGTCGTTCTACCAGGTGGAAGGTGGTTCTCGCTCCGCGAATCGAAGTGGATTGAGGGTGGCCGCATGATCAGAGAAGACCGGATATCCAAGACGCAGACTCCGATATATCTGCGCTCGGACACCATAATCCCTCTCGCCGCAGGCGAAATTGGCGGCGACAACAGTTTCAAGCCGAAGGAAATCGAGTTTCATATTCTGCTGGAGCCCGGTGAAAATGGCGATGCCAACTGCGAGTACTTCTTCGACGACGGAGAAAGCTACGACTATAAAAATGGCAGGCGCTCGAGACTGGCTCTGTCTGCAAAAGTTTCTGGCAGTTCCTTGGAAATAAGGTCTGCCCTTCAAGAGGACGGATACGGAAAATGCAATGCCAGATTCGTGCTCTACGGCAATTTTGATTCGATCAAATTGAATGGGAAAACACAGAAGATCAAACCATTCATAATCAAAATGGCGGGTGTTGAACAGAAGCTCTTCATCGTCTGAACCAGACGATCGGAACCCTACTATAGATTAACTTTCATATGTCAGCACAGAAAAGAGAGTTTTATGACAAAGGCAGAGAAGATATACGAGTGGGTTAAATCAAATTATTCGAGCCCATCAGTGGATTCCACCCGTCCAATTCCTTCTATCCACAAGCTAATTGCCCAGACAGGCGCAAGCAAGGCAACGGTTGAAAAGGCGCTGAACAAGCTGGTTGACGATGGAATTGTCAGGGCGGAGCACGGTCGCGGCTTTTTTCCGGTTCCTCTGACGGAGCGCCCTGGCAATATAGAATTTGTTCTTGGACCATCCCAGTCGGTACTTGAACAAAGCAGTTTTCATTGGTGGATATTTTCGGGTATCGCGAGAGGCGCGGCGGAAATATCCAGGGACATCCACATATCTTCGGCGCTTTTCAAAGATCCCGACAAATTGGTCGAAAATTTCATCTCCGCGCTTTCCAGCAGAAGCGGAGTATTCGGAGTGCTTGTCCTCGATATGCGCAACGACAGGCTTTTTGCAGGACTTCGCGATATCCGAATTCCTGCAGTCTCCCTGGACTATGACAGCGCGTCATTCGGTATTGACTGCGTAGTCACAGACAGCGAAGATGATGCATTCATCTTGACTGACAAGCTCATTTCCGAGGGGCATCGAAATCTGGCGATCATACCTGGTATAGTTGATGGTGCCGGCGAATTTATTGATCCTGACTATCAAGCAAGGCTTAAGGGATACAAGCGGGCGTTGGAAGCGCATTCCATAAAGTACGATGAAAACCGCGTCGTTCTCGAAGCACCCCGCAGGCAGTCCGAGTCCCAGGAAATTCTACGCAAGCTTTTCGAAAGCGGTACAAGCGCGGTTATAATGGACTATCCGGAACTGAAGAGGCTTGAAGGACTCCTGCGAGTCTGGAAAAACGTCCGTCTCGGCGTAATCAGCGGCTTCGCTTATCAGCCGCCAGAATTTGCACTTGGCAGAACCCTCTTGATCCGCTACAACTTCGAGGAAATGGGCAGAAAAGGAACGGAGCTTCTTGCAAAACGGGCTCGGATCGGCAGTGGAAGGGCGGCGACAGAAAAGATCAAGGCTGTTTTTGAGGAGTTTGCCTGAACAGGCGAATCAGGAATCCAGCGCCTCGCGGATTTTATTAGAGATCTCGTCAACGGAAAATGGTTTTTCCATAAAGATGTAATCCTCGTTCACAGCGCCTTGGCTGGAGATTATATCCGCGGTATAGCCCGACATGAAGAGCACCTTGATTTCGGGACAGATCTCGGAAATCTGCGAAAGGAGTTCTTTCCCGTTCATTCCAGGCATTACTACATCTGAAACCAGCAGTTTTATTTCCGGATGTCGTCGCGCAATCTCCAGGGCATCAAAAGGAGATGCTGACGAAAAGACTTTGTAGCCGAAGAACTCCAGAATTGTCACAGCCATCTTGAGGATTGACTCTTCGTCTTCGACAATCAGAATTGTTTCGTTGCCGCCTCCCTGCGAAGGAGGGCTGAAGTCATCGGGCTCCGCGATATTTTCTTCATTCTCAGCCCTTGGCAGATATATCCTGAAAATTGTCCCCTTGCCAGGCTCGCTTTCCACCTCGATTCCGCCATTGTTCTGTTTTACAATTCCGTAGACGGTAGGCAGTCCGAGCCCTGTACCTTTTCCGATTTCCTTGGTCGTAAAGAAGGGCTCAAAAATGTGCTGGAGAATCTCTTTGCCCATGCCGCATCCGTTGTCGTGCACTGCCAGCAGGACATAATCTCCCATCGGGATTTCCGTTTGGATGAAATCGTCAGGATCCAGGCTCAGATTCGCGGTGGATATCCTTAAAATGCCTGGACCAGATATTGCGTCTCTCGCGTTGATTGCGAGATTCGCAAGGATCTGATTGATCTGGGTCGGATCCATTTTGACAGTCCAGAGCATGTCTTTCGAGGGGAGCCATTCGAGTGCGATATTTTCGCCGATGAGCCTCTTCAGCATTTTCACCATGCCGCCAATCGTCTCGTTCAGATCCAGGATTTTCGGAATTATGGTCTGTTTTCTTGCAAACGCGAGAAGCTGGCTTGTCAGCTCCGCCGAACGGCTGGCGGCTTTTTTAATCTCGAGCAGATTCGACTCGAGTGTGTCAGGAATTTTGAATTTGTCGCTGGAAAGAATCATCTCCACATAGCCAATTATCACGCTCAGCATGTTGTTGAAATCGTGGGCTACTCCACCGGCAAGCTGTCCGATTGCATCCATCTTCTGCGCCTGAAGCAGTTGTTCCTGGAGCTGTTCCTTCTCTATGGCGGCCTGCTTTCTCTGGGTGATGTCGGTGCTCATTCCACAGACACCATTCACGGTTCCATCCTCGGCAAACAAGGGAAATTTCACGGTGTTGAAATATTTTTTCAAGCCCGCGATTTCCAGCGCCTCCTCGACTTCAATCAGCCTGCGGGAGCTCATAACGGAGAGGTCGTTCGCCCTGAAGCGCTCCGCCTCTTCACGGGAGAAGAGATCGCTGTCCTTTGAGCCGATGGTGGTCGCCCTGCCTATCCCAAGCAGTTCGCTCCACATTTTGTTAACGAGCTGATAGCGGCCCTCGCAGTCCTTCACGTAGATCAGCGAACCGCTGTTCTCTATGATTTCCTCGAGGAATCTGCGATTTTTCTCGAAGGATTCCTGGACGCGCTTTATCTCGGTGATGTCGCGCCAGACGCAGTAAAGCATCTCCTTGCCCTGATAGAGAATCGGCGTAAGAGAAACCTCGACGGGAAAATCTTCTCCATTGGATTGCCTGTGGGTCCATTCAAATCTGTGGAAGCCGCGGGTGAGAGCAGTGCGGATCATATCGTTCGCCTTTTCACGCGAGTCTCTTCCGTCGGGCTGGAATAAAGGAGAAAGCTCCGATGGATGAGACATCAGAAAATCATTTTTATTCTCATAGCCAAGCATTTTCGCGGTAGCATCGTTGCAGTCAACAAATGAGTTGTCCGAGATGAGCAGGATTGCATCATTGGATGCATAAAGGACTCTCTTGAAGCGCTCTTCGCTTTCGGCAAGCTTTTCTTCCGCCCTCTTCTGTTCGCTTATGTCAACTCCAATTCCTACCAGATATGTCTGTCCGTTTGTGATGCTCCGCATCCCGGTCATGACAAGCCACTTGTAGTCGGGACCGCCTCTCACAAGAACTCTTCCGATCACAATTTCAGAATTGCCATTTTTGAGGACGCTCTCGATTTTCTCCGCAATCAGAGGACGATCGTCAGGGTATATTGTGTCAATGGCACTGCTTCCCAGCATTTCCGAATCGCTTTTAC